>LT599017.1:3606683-3668307 GCA_900079765.1 uncultured Eubacteriales bacterium
ACCGGCTGGGTTAAGGATGGAAACGATTGGCGTTTCTATTCTGGCAATATCATGCTGGTAGGCTTTTGGAACCTTGGCGCAAACGGAGAAAGCGAGACATACTATTTCACCGCAGACGGTAGCATGGTATTTGGTAAGTGGCTCCAGATTGACAGAAAGTGGTATTATTTCTATGACGACGGCAAGCTTGCCAAGAGTACGAAAATCGACGGATATGAGGTCGATGAAAACGGCGTGAGAAAAACGAAATAAGCTATTCACGCAAAAGGCGCACAGGTTGATATTTCAGCCTGTGCGCCTTTTGCAATTCCAGTATTATTCAAAATTAAATCTGCGATACAGAGCATGGGCAATGTCACTAAAACAGGCTTCCAGTCCATTTGTACGAAGATAGTCCATATAATCCGGAAGAGCTTTTGAAAATTTCATATAGCAATATCGCTCTAAAAGCCAATCCATAAACCTCATGGGTGTGTGATTTAACACCAAAAGCAACTGTTCAATGTGAAGATATTTATATGCTTTTCCGTGCGGTGTATCTTCAAAAAACGCCTTATGTACGGAACCAACGATGTTAAATCGTTCCTGATAGCGGTCAACAGTTTTCTCTAAGACCCTAACCTCCGTGTGGAGTGTCTGCAATTCACGATCTCGGATAATTTTCTTACAATATTGGCAGAAATCGGCCCTTGACCGAAACGGTGGCTCTCCGTTTTCTTTCAGGAATCTGCCTGCTTTCATCTTATCAAAAATAATTTCATGATATTCTGAGATAATCAAATTCTCCATGTACTCACCAGCCTTTCCGACCTTATAGCTTTGATTATAGCAAACGGTATGTCTGTATTGCAATAATGTGGGAAAGTGCCCTGCTAAAATTAGGCAGGGCACTTTGGTTCAGCCACAAATCAAGTCATGAAGCACACACTCGTCTGCGAGTTCCTGTGCCAATTCTGATAAACGGATGCGTTCCATTGTATCTTCCTCCGGCATAGGGTGCAATTTCAGGTAATCGGCTCGAATACGTTCTGCCATCTCAAAGGCAATCTTGTCAACCGTTGCACAGTGCACTGCCAGCTTGCCAGTCAAAAGCGGTTCCCTGTACATTCCCGGCTTTTGTTCATGAAGGTAATTCAGACGAAGCCGACCATACTTACCCAAGTTGTCAAGCATGATTTTTACGTCAATTTCGATGTTGGGATACAATAACCTATCAATCTCTGTGTATTCAAATTCAAACTTTGCCATAAAGCAAATCCTCCAATAAAGATTATTTACAATTCATCGGTAATCGTTCGGCTGTATGCTAAACAACTATGATTTTCGTAAACATCCTTATTGGAGGATTACATTAGGTGCGGCGGCTTTTTTATCATTTTACAGATTTTACGAACCCTGGCCTGCGCCGCCGTCTCCCTTGGGCTTGCGGCCCCAGCTACGGTGGCGGCGGCGGGGGGCGGACTTCTTCTCAGCTTTTTCGTCTCCCTCGCTCTGTGGGGGGCGGGGGGCCTGCTTGGGTTTCTCCTGCTGCTTTGGCCTGTTTTCCTGCCTTGGCTTTGGCCCGTCGGCCTTGGGTTTCTCCTGCTTGGGCTGGTTCCCCCGGTTCTCCCGACGCTCCCTTGGTTTGTCCTCCCGGACATCGCTGCTGCCCATGCCCATGCCTGTAAGGGCAGAGCCGATGCCGTTCTGGAGCTTAACGCTTGGGTCCTCCGGGGGCGGGGTGACTTTGTGGAGCTTGGACAGCTCCTCCAAGGGCGGGGCCACGTAGTTCTCCGGCCGCTTACCCTTGCCGTTGCGCACAACCCGGATCTCACTGTTGTGGAAGGCGCGGGGTGCGTCGGGAGCGGAATCCAGCCGGACCTTCACGGTCTCACGCAGCAGGTTCACCTGGCTTACGTTGCCCACCCCCTCCGGAGTCTCCACAAAGGACTCAGCTTTGGGCATCCGTTTCACCGCATCCTCGTAGGCGTCTTGCTCATACTTGAGACAACACATCAGCCGCCCGCAGGTGCCCGATATCTTCACTGGGTTGAGGGAGAGGGACTGGGTCTTCGCCATCTTGATGGAGACGGGCTGAAAGTCCTCCAGGAAGGTGGAGCAGCAGAAGGGCTTGCCGCAGATACCCAGGCCCCCCAGCATCTTCGCCTCGTCCCGGACGCCGATCTGCCGCAGCTCGATCCGGCTGTGGAACATGGAGGCTAGATCCTTCACCAGGCTCCTGAAGTCCACGCGGCCCTCGCTGGTGAAGAAAAAGAGAATCTTGTTCCCGTCGAAGTTGTACTCCACGTCCACCAGTTTCATCTCAAGCTTGTGCTCGGAGATCTTCTCCTGGCAGGCCTTAAAGGCAGCCTGGGCACGCTCCCGATTGCGATCCACGGTCTCCAGGTCCTTTTCCGTGGCAATACGCAGGACAGGACGCAGGGGCTGTACCACCGCGTTATCCTCAACCATGGTGTTGCCCTGGGTACACTCGGCGTACTCCACGCCCCGGGAGGTCTCCAAAATGACTCCCTGGCCCTCTGCGACCTGAAGGTCGCCCGGGTCGAAATAATATTGCTTGCCCCCGCTTTTAAAGCGGGCGCCGATGATCTCGGTCATAAAAACCTCCATTGAGACGTTGAATGAATGGTCATGTGAAATCGCTTGTACCCCGCTAGCCGCTCAGAGCCGCGCAGAGCCACCCGGCCAGATGCCCGGTTCCGGCGTTATAGCCGCAGGCGGCGCGGAGCTTTTCCAGGGTTTCGGCTGCGGCAAGGAGCGCACGGGGAGTCAGCTTGTCCGCGGCCATCCGCGCGGTTTCCAGGCGCTCCGGATCACTTTCCCCGGGGTTCCCCTGGTTAGAGCAGACCAGCGCGTGCCGTAAGAGCAAGATGGTTTCCCCAAGCAGAGCCTCCAGATCCTCCCGCTCCCACTTTTCCAGGGAGACGGAGAACTCCAGGAGGGCCAGCTCGTCCCCCTTGGACAGGAGCCGCAGGAGCTTAACCGCCCCATCCCGGACTGGCCCCGTCCCGCCGGAGCCCTCCAGCTCGGCTACCGCCCGGCCTAGTACCCCCTCGCACCGGGCGGCCAGTTCAGCGATTGCCCGGGGAGCCTGCTCCGGGTATCGGGCGCGGAGATACCCCTCCGCCTCCGAGTCGGTGACAGGAGAGAGGGTCAGACCCTCGCACCGGGAGCGCACGGTGGCCAGCAGGGCGGCGGAGTTGTCGGTGAGGAGGAGGAACGCGGCGTAGGCCGGCCCTTCTTCCAGTAGTTTAAGCATGGCGTTTTGTGCGCTGGGGTTCATCGTCTGGGCGTTTTCCAGCAGATAGACCTTGCGTGACGCCTCGTTGGGACGGATGTATGCATCGGACCGCAGGGCCCGGACCTGAGCCACGTTGATGTCCTTCCCGTCGCCGCCAATGCGAATCACATCGGGGTGGATGTCCCGCAGCGCCTTGCGGCAATGGGGGCAGGTTTCGCAGGGCTTATCGCCGGCCCCCTCACAGACTAAGGCAGCCGCCAGCAGCCGGGCAAGGGTGTGCTTGCCCGTCCCGGCGGGTCCGGCGAGGATGTACGCGTGAGAGAGGCCGCGCCCCGCGCTCTCAGCCGAGAGCTGCCGCTTGAGGGGCATGTTGCCCGCCAATTGGGATAAATTCATCAGACGTGCTCGAACCGCTCGATGTCCACAACGAAGATAGTTGCCCCGCCCACAACGACCTCCACGGGCATACTGGGGTAGTACCCGTAGCTCATCTCAGTGGTGGTGGGTATCATCTGCTTGCGGGAATGGGACTCTTCCTTGATGATATCTATGACGCTCTGGACCTTTTCCTCGTCCACACCCACCAAAATGGTGGCGTTCCCCGCCATGAGGAAACCGCCGGTGGTAGCCAGCTTGGTGGAGGAGAACCCCTTTTTGGTAAGGGCTTGGCTGACGGCGGAGGCGTCGTCGTGGTTGATAATGGCAAGGATCAATTTCATTTCGAATCCCTCCTTAGGACGTTTGCGCCCCATAACACACTCACAGGGCGACAACTTGTACCTCTTGCTCCATATTATAACCTATCCCGGCCAAATATGCGAGATGTTTTTTCCCGATACGCTCCCCCGGGGCTACCACCGGGATGCCGGGTGGATATGGGGCAATCTGACAGGCGGCGACTCGCCCTTCGGCATCCCGGAGGGGAACCGTCTCCACGGCTGAAAAACGGGCCTCCCTGGGGGACAGCACGAGTTCCGGCTCCGGGGAATAGGGTGCGCCCTCGCAGAGCATGATAGGGGCATCAGGCAGGTCCGCCCCTATCTCCCTCAACGTCCGCTCCAGCCGCTCAAAATCCCGCTCTCCGTCTGCGCAGGTGAAGATGAACACCACGTGTGCGCTGTCTGCCATCTCGGGGTAGATGCCCCGGGCCTCCAGCTTCTCCTGGAGAGCATAACCGTTCCCGGTCTTAAGCACAAACCGAGGTCCGTCCAAGGGAGCGTCCGCGTCTGAGAGGGAGGGGAAAGCTCTCCGCAGCCGCGCGACCTGAGCGCACACCGCCCGGTAGCCCGCCTGCCCCTCATCCTCCATCCAGGCCCTCGCCCCGTCCAGAGAGGCCATCAGCAAGTAAGACGGGCTGGAGCTGCCGTAGAGGCTCCCTGCCCGCCGCAGATCGGCATGGGAAAACCCTGCACCCGCGAAGAGGAGCGCCCCCTGGCCCAGGGCGGGCAGAGTCTTGTGAGCGGAGGCCACCACCAGATCGGCGGCGGCATACCCCCCCTTTCCCAGGAAAGGCAGGTGCGCTCCATGGGCCGCGTCCACTACGAGTTTTCCACCATGTGCGTGTACGACGGCAGCCAGGGCAGGAATATCTGATAGCACACCGTAATATGTCGGAGAAGTAATACATACGGTTTTAACGTCGGGGTGATTTTCCAAGATATTTTCCACAGTCTGTGAATCCACTGGGCCAAAAACCCCGGCCCCCATCAACCAGAGCCGGTCAAAGTAGATGGGGGAGAGGTCCAGCAGGGCCAGCGCGTTATAGGCCGAGCGGTGGCTCCCCCGGTCCAGAAGGACGGGGGCATTTGTCCCAGCGGCTAAGGTCAGTGCAGCCAGCATTCCCTGGGTGCTCCCGCCGGTGAGAAAGAGGCACTCATCCATCCCAACGGCTTTCGCCCATAGCGACTCGGCCTCCCGGATGGGCCCCTCGCCGGAGAAGAGGTCTCCGGTGGGGGGCAGCTCGGTAAAGTCCAGTACTGCGGCGGGGGAGAGATCGGGCAGTGGCAGCACCCGCCCCTTGTGTCCCGGCATGTGGAGCCGCAGGGTGTTTTTCCCCGCAAATTCTTTCAGTGCGTCATAGAGCGGCGTCGGACCCATGCGCCTCACCCCCTAAAAAGTTGCATATATTATAGCAGAAACCTATACTTTCAACAAGGCCCCCAGCTCGTAGGCGCGCCCCGGAGGGAGAAACATTTAAACCAAAAAACTAAGGGGCCGCCCACCTGGGCGGCCCCTTAAATATCTTCTTACCCCTCGTCCTCGCTCCTAGTGCACTTAATGCTCAGCTCGTCCAGCTGCTTGTCGGTGACGACGCCGGGGGCGCCCATCATCAGGTCCTGGGCGTTCTTGTTCATGGGGAAGGGGATGATCTCCCGGATGGAGTCCTCTCCGGCCAGCAGCATGACCATGCGGTCCACGCCTGGAGCGATGCCCGCGTGGGGGGGCGCGCCATAGGTAAAGGCGTTATACATGGCGGGGAACTTGCTCTTCACGTCCTCCTCGCCCAGCCGCACAAGCTGGAAGGCCTCCAGCATGATCTCTGGGTCGTGGTTTCGCACCGCGCCGGAGGAGAGCTCTACGCCGTTGCACACCAGGTCATACTGGTAGGCCGTGATGCTTAAGGGGTCCACCGCTCCGGCGGCGGCCTGCTTTAAAATCTCAAGCCCGCCATTGGGCATGGAGAACGGGTTATGGCAGAACTCCAGCTCGCCGGATTCCTCCCCAATCTCGTACATGGGGAAGGCCACGATCCAGCAGAACTCGTATCGCTCGCGGTCCATGTGCCCGGGGCAGAGGGCGGCGGCCTGCTTGATGAAGACGCCCGCCGTCTTCTGGGCAGAGAGGAGCTTGCCCGTTGACAGTCCCACCAGCGTGTTGGGGACGAGGCCGAGGGCGGAGACCACCGCCTCCTTGCTATCCTGGAGAAACTTACTCACGCCGCCCACCAGCTCGCCGTTCTCGTCCAGGCGGAACCAGTAGACCTTCTGCCCGGCCTGGACCTCGACGTCGGCGCACAGCTGGTCGATTTGCTTGCGGGTGAGGGTACAGCCCGAGACTGGAATGGCTTTCACTGTATTCCCGGCAAAGGGGTCGAACCCGCAGTCGGCCAGGAGTACGGTGGCATCCTTCACCGTCAGGTCGATGCGCAGGTCGGGCTTGTCGGAGCCGTAAGTTTCCATAGCGTCCAAATAACTTACCCGCTGGAACGGCGCGCTGGAGGCCACAGAGTACTTGCCATACTGGGCAAAAACCGGGGGCAGAACATCCTCAAGCACGGCGAATACGTCCTCCTGCGATGCGAAAGCCATCTCCATGTCGAGCTGATAGAACTCGCCGGGGGAGCGGTCCCCCCGGGCGTCCTCGTCCCGGAAACAGGGCGCGATCTGGAAGTATCTGTCGAAGCCGGAGGCCATGAGGAGCTGCTTAAACTGCTGGGGAGCCTGGGGCAGGGCGTAGAACTTGCCGGGGTGCTTGCGTGAGGGCACCAGGTAGTCCCGCGCCCCCTCGGGGGAGGAGGCGGTGAGGATGGGGGTGGTGATTTCCAGGAATCCGTGGGCTGTCATGGCCTGACGCAGGGCGGAGACCACGTTGCACCGCAATATGATGTTATTCTTCACCTCGGGGTTACGGAGGTCCAGATAGCGGTACTTAAGACGCTGGCTCTCATCGGCCTCCCGGCTGCGGTTGATGGGGAAGGGGAGCTCGTTGTGGCGGCAGCGGCCCAGCACCTCGATTTTGCTGGGGACCACCTCGATGTCACCGGTGGGCAGCTTGGGGTTTTTGCTGTCCCGCTCCCGGACGGTCCCCTCCACGCTCAGGGTGGACTCCTTATTGAGGGCTTTTACCAGGGCCACCATCTCCTCGGTCTCCAGCACGACCTGTGTGGTGCCATAAAAGTCCCTCAGGACCAAGAACGCCAAGTTTGCCCCAACCTCCCGGAGGTTTTCCATAAATCCCACCAGCGTGACGGTTTGACCCACGTCGGCAAGCCGCAGGCAGTTGCAGGAGTGTGTTCGGAAAGAAGATCGGATATTACCCATAAAAGCATCTCCAATTTGTAATATATAAATAAATAATTATTTCCTGTAATCAACTTGAAGGTTAGATCGCCTTCTCGGTGAAAGCCGATATGCCAGATGCAGCGTTGTTCTCCTATAGACCGTGGCTCTGCCTGATCTCGGCAAGCAAGCTCTCATAGAAGGCTCTGGCGATGGGGGCACGCAGTGTGGCAATCTCGCGGGCACGGGCGGTGTACATGGCATCCCCGATGTGCTCCAGCTTGTGCCTGTACTCTTGTAGGAAGGTATTCGGGCCCTCCTCGTCGCCGTCCAGGACTAAGCCATCCGGCCCTCTGGAGTAAAGGCCCATATTTTCATGCCCTCCGTAGTACAGAGTGCGTGCGATGCCAATGGCCCCGGTTACGTCTAGCTTATCCGCATCGAAGAGAATTTTCGCCTCGATGGTGACGGGGCGGCGGTCGGCCCGGTAGCGGTGAGTCAGTATGCAGTCCCGCACCCAGGCGGCGCGCCCTTCGCTCCAGCCCAGACTCATCAGGAAGGCATAGGCCTTTTCACTCCCCGCTTCCGCATGGCAAACTGCGGGGTTCTTAAACTGCTCCTCCCGCCCTATGTCATGGAGGAGGCAGGCGGCGGTGAGAATGTCCATGTCCACGCCCCCGCCTTCGTGCTCCGCTATGTCGACGGCGAGGCCCAGCACCCGGTAAATATGCTGGGCGTCATGCGCGCTGTCCTTCATGCAAGAGAGCATATAGCCCTCTATCTCGCTAAAATCATCCATCTTCAGCGTTCCAATAGGCCGTACTTGGCAGAGAGGCCCTCGGTATCCCGAATGGGGGGCACCTCAAGCTCGTTTCGCACCTGATTGCGCAGGTAAGCCACAGCCTCCTCCACTGGAAGAGTAATCTGCTTGTAACAGCCGTCAGCTCCCAGCTCCCGCTGCTCCGCCTCAGTGAAGTCGTTGGCCATGAGGAGGTTCTTGACTGTGACCGTCCCTTGGGCGAGCTCGTCCTCCCCCAGGAACGCGGCGAAGGGGATATGCAGCTTGTCGGCATAGGAGATCTTCTGCTTGAACTTTTTTTTCTCACAGTAGAGCTGGGCACGTACCCCGGCGCTCCGCAAAGCGGTGGCGAAGGAGATGGCGTGGGACAGATCATCGGTCATGGGCAAAATAAGCACGTCGGCGGGGGCGGCGTTGATGTCGGAACTTAACATCCCCTGCTCCTGCAAAATAAAGAAGAGACGGGTTAAACCGATGGAAATACCCACTCCTGGCAGTTGTTTTTCTGTATAATATTCCGCTAAGTTATCATATCTGCCGCCCGAGCAGATGGAGCCCACCTCCGGGTGGTCCAGCATGACGGTCTCGTACACCGTGCCGGTGTAGTAGTCAAGACCCCGGGCGATGGTGAGGTCGATTTCAAAGTGGCTCTCAGGCACTCCGAAGGCGGACATGTACCGGGCCACGGTTCCCAGCTCCTCCAGTCCCAGGTCCAAAAGCTCGTTTTTCCCCTTAAATTCTTCCAGAGCTGCCAATGCGTCTGTCGATTGGAGCAAGGAGATGAGCTTTACAGCGGTTTCCTGGGGAACATCGAAATCCTCGGTCAGGATGGTGACCACCTTCTCGGGGCCGATCTTCTCCAGCTTGTCGATGGTGCGCATCACGTCCCCAGCGCGCTCACTCAGGCCCAGCAGGGCAAAGAGGCCGTTTAATACCTTGCGGTTATTTACCCGGAGCTTAAAGCGGCGCAGGCCCAGGGCGGTAAAGCTGCGGTAGATGATGGCGGGGATCTCAGCCTCATTCATGATGTCCAGCGCCCCGTCGCCAATCACGTCGATGTCGGCCTGATAGAACTCCCGGAACCGCCCCCGCTGGGCCCGCTCTCCCCGGTAGACCTTGCCGATCTGGAACCGGCGGAAGGGGAAGGCCAGCTCGTTGTAGTGCAGGGCCACGTATTTGGCGAGAGGGACCGTCAAATCAAACCGAAGGGACAGATCGCTGTCCCCCTTAGTAAAACGGTAAATTTGCTTTTCGGTTTCCCCGCCACCCTTGGCGAGGAGCACTTCGCTTGACTCGATGAGGGGTGTGTCGAGCCCTGTAAACCCGTAAAGCGCGTAGCTCTCCCGTAGGAGGGCCACCATCCGGTCGAACAGCACCTGTTCCCTGGGAAGCAGCTCCATAAAGCCCGAAAGCGTGCGGGGTTTTTGTATTGCCATAATGATTTCTCCTTTTTGTAAAAGGTTTGAAGGTTAAATCGTAAGGTGTGGCATTCTTGACGTGTTGCCTTTGATTTTTCCCCATTCTTTAAAAACAACAAATGGGTCCCGCCGGAGGCGCGTCCCCCGGAGAAAAAGACGGAGGGAATCGAATTCCCCAAAAAAAGACGCTCCCGTCCCATCAATGGGACGAAAGCGCCCTGCTCTCGTGGTGCCACCCATGTTCAGCGGCGTAATAAACGCCGCCCTCCATGCTCCTGTTGCGGGGAGCGGCCGCGGATGTCTCCATCCCCGCTGCTGAGGCCGTCTTCCCCCGTTCCTTGCCGTAGGCCCCTCTCAGCCCAAAGGAGGCCTTCTCTGTCCGGTGGTGTACGGGCTACTCATGCCCCGTCGTCGCGGTGTTATTTGTTGATACTAGCCCAAAAGGGTAGAAAAGTCAAGCCCTATACCGTAAAGGGCGTGGTTTTCGGATTTAATATCTCTCTCCAGTCGAGGTCGCCCCGGGCCAAGCCGTGGATGAGCATCTCGGCGGTGCCCACGTTGGTGGCGTAGGGAATGTTGTACTGGTCACACAGGCGAGTGATATAGGTGAGGTCTGGATCCACCTCGCTGGACTGGGGGTCGCAGAAAAAGAGGACCATATCAATCTCGTTATAGGCGATGCGCGCGCCGATCTGCTGACTGCCGCCGTGGGCGCAGGAGAGGAAAAGGTGCACCGGTAGCCCGGTGGCCTCCGCAACCAGCTTGCCCGTACTGCTGGTTGCGCAGACAGTGTGTTTGGAGAGGATGCCACAGTAGGCGATGCAGAACTGGGTCATCAGCTCCTTCTTGCGGTCGTGAGCCATAAGTGCGATATTCATTCGGGCCTCAATCCTTTCTGGCGCCCGCCGGTTCCCTCCAGCGGAGCGTGGGTTCATATTAGTTTTTTGTTCAGCGCAGGTTCATCAGCGGGACCTTTTGGCCCAGGAGCCTTCGCGCGATGTTGAGGTAGGCGACGGCGGCGCCCTTACGGCTCGCCAGAATTAAAGGCGTACCCGCGTTGGCAGCCAGGATGACCTGCTCATCCTCGGGCACCACGCCCAGAAGGGGCAGGCCCGCGGCGTCCATCGCGTCATCGATGGTGGTGTGCAGCCGCTTGAGGAGCTTTGGTTTCACCTTGTTCACCACCAGGTGGATGCGAGGCAGCTCCTTTGAAAGCTGGGCCACTACCCGCTGGGCGTCCCGCAGGGCGGAGGCGTCGGTATTGGAGACTACGATGGCCCGGTCCGCGCCACAGACCGCCAGCCGGAATCCTTCACCCAGGCCGGCGGGGGAGTCCATCAGGATATAGTCGTACTGCTCCTTTGCCTCCTTGAGAAAATGCGCCATCCGCTCCTCGGTCACGCCGGGGGGGAGGGACAGGGGCGCGGTGAGAAGGCTCAGATTCTCGATGACCGGGTGCCGGGCAGCGGCCCGCTGCAGGGAGCAGCGCCCCTCCAGAACGTCGGTAAAGTCCATCAGTGCTCGGTCGGTCATACCCAGGGAAATATCCAGGTTCCGGAGCCCAATGTCCATGTCGATGCAAAGAACCCGGTTTCCCAGCGCGGCCAGACAGGAGGAGACGCCCCCGGTCAGGGAGGTCTTTCCGGTGCCCCCCTTACCTGATGTGACCACAATGGCGCAGCTCATAGCGTCCCTCCCAGAAGATACGAAGTCATTCTATCATAAAATAGACAAGATTTCAACGATTTTTTGTGCAAACTATCCTGAAATTTCAAAGAGGTGCCTTCTGGATTTTGGCCCATCGCCGGGGGTACCCCTTCGGGGTGGGGGCGACCTTTTCGATGACCACCACCCGGTGAATAATATCGGTGCCGGGAATGGCATAGTCGTAAGGCAAAAGCACTTTACCCCCAAGCAACTGAATTCCGGTCATCGCAGTTGAGAGCTCTTCATCGCTGCTCACCGACTTGAGGGCCAGGAACCTGCCCCCCATCTTCACATAGGGGAGACATAGCTCGGAGAGGAGCCGCAGGTCGGCCACCGCCCGGCTGATGGCAAAGTCGTATCCATCCCGGTAGCCTGGCTTTAACGCCTGTTCTTCGGCTCGGGCGTGGAGGCATTCTACGTCCTCCGCACCCAAGGCGGTGCAGACTTCTCGCAGCCAGTCGACTCGCTTGCCAAGGCTATCGAGCAGGGTAAGCTGAATCGTCGGCTCCAGCAGGCGCATGGGCAGGCCGGGAAAGCCAGCACCCGTGCCCACATCAATGACCCGCTTGCCCCGAAAGTCCGCCGCGCCTAAGACAGCTGAAGAGTCTAAGAAGTGCAGCGCGGCTACTTGCGCGGGGTCAGTAATGGCGGTCAAGTTCATAACTTCATTTTTTTCAATAAGAAGCCTCCCATATTCGGAAAGCTTTTCCGGTACGTCCGGGGAGGGGGGGATGATGTGGAGGCTTTCAAGCCCGGCCCGGATCAGTTCTTCCATGATCTCACCCCAAAGTTGCTGAGCAGACCTGGAATCCCGCTCCAGAGACCCAGCACGGACAACACGGCGCACAGCCCCAGCGTGCCGAGGAACAGGATGCGCTGGAGGGCGCTATGTGACTTCTCCTGATACCAGAGTACAACCAGGGAGGCGGTTACACCGCCCAGGGCGGGGCAGACCAGCAGACCGCCAACGCCGTGGAGGTAGGAGCCGAAGGCCAGGGAATAGGTGACAAGGAGCACCATGAGAACCATGTACACCACGCCCACCCATGCCCAGACCCGTTTGAGGGGGCTTGCATAGACCACGGGGGCGCTCTCTTCCGAAGAAGGCAGAGGGTCCTTTTTTTCGTCCGGCATTGGTTACTCCTTACCCTCCTTCAGCAAATCACGAATCTCTGTGAGCAGGACCACGTCCGCGCTGGGGGCGGGGGGCGCGGCGGGGGGTGTCTCCTTCCTGCGGTGGAAGGTGTTGAGGAGTTTGACAATGACGAAGACGGCCAACGCCATGATGAGGAAATTGATGACAGCGTTGAGGAAGTTGCCATAATTTAAAGTGTTGGGGGTCTCGGTAACCACGCCGAAGAGGTTGGGCAAAGTCAGCTTCATAGCGGAAAAGTCCACGCCGCCCAGGAAGATGGACACAATAGGCATGATCACGTCAGCGGTAAGAGAACTGGTAATAGAGGAAAACGCGCCGCCGATGATTACGCCGACGGCCAGATCCATCACATTTCCCCGGGCGATAAACTGCTTGAATTCCCCCAGCAGCCCGTGGGCCTTGCCCCCCACGTCTTTTACGTTCATAAAATTACCTTCTTTATTATCGTTGTTTACCCCACGTCAGGCATACGGGAGCATTTAAGTTAGAGCAGCAGTACCACAGCCAGCCGTTAATTAGGCGTGGCTGCCCCAGATATCTCAGACTGGTCCGTCGCTCCGGGTGAGACGAAAGCCTCAGTTGCAGACCCCACATTACCTCTTCATACCAGGTTTCATGCAGGACGCAAACAAGGGTCCCACAGGTAGTCGGAGAACGTTTCGTTGCCTCCGCCACTAGGTCGGAAAGAGCGTCAACAGGAGAGGGGATAAGCGGTCCATACGGAGTCGTATCCTTTATTTTTTTGGTGTCAAAACGGCTTTTCCGCCCATATAGGGCTGGAGAACCTTGGGGACCAGGACGGTGCCGTCGCTCTGGAGGTTGTTTTCCAGCAGGGCGATGAGCATACGGGGGGGTGCCACGCAGGTGTTGTTGAGAGTGTGGGGGAGGTAGGTCCTGCCGTCCTCGCCCTTGACGCGAATCTTCAGCCGCCGCGCCTGGGCGTCACCCAGGTTGGAGCAGGAACAGACTTCAAAAAACTTCTGCTGCCGGGGGCTCCACGCCTCAATGTCGCAGGACTTGACCTTCAGGTCAGCCAGGTCCCCGGAGCAGCACTCCAGCTGGCGGACGGGAATGTCCATACTGCGGAAGAGCTCCACCGAAAACCTCCAGAGCTTTTCGTACCAGTCCATGCTCTCCTCCGGCGTGCACAGGACAATCATCTCCTGCTTTTCAAACTGGTGGATGCGGTAGACGCCCCGCTCTTCGATGCCGTGGGAGCCTTTTTCCTTGCGGAAGCAGGGGGAATATGAGGTAAGGGTCTGGGGCAGGGCGTTTTCAGGAAGCATTTGGTCAATATACCGGCCGATCATGGAGTGCTCGCTGGTGCCGATGAGATAGAGATCCTCGCCCTCTATTTTATACATCATGGCGTCCATATCGGTCTGGCTCATGACGCCCTCCACTACGTTACCATGGATCATGAAGGGGGGGATGCAATAGGTGAAACCCTTATCGATCATGAAGTCCCGCCCGTAGGCCAGCACCGCCTCGTGGAGCCGGGCGATGTCCCCCAGCAGGTAGTAAAAACCAGCTCCCGAGACCCGACCCGCAGCCTCCAGGTCGATGCCGTCGAAGGAGTCCATAATCTCCGTGTGGTAGGGGATGGGGAAGCTGGGTACGGACGCCTCTCCAAAGCGCTCCACTTCCACGTTCTGCTCGTCGCTCTTACCGATGGGCACGCTGGGATCGATGATGTTGGGAATAACCAGCATGAGCTTACGCAGCTCCTCGGCAAGCTCGGACTCCCGTTCCTCCAGCTCAGTGAGACGCTGGGCATCGGCGGTGACCTGGGCCTTCACTGCCTCGGCCTCGGCCAGCTTAGAGGGGTCTTTTTTGCTTTGCCCCATAAGAATGCCTACTTGCTTAGAAAGCGCGTTGCGGGCGGTGCGCAGCTCCTGGGCGGCCTGGATCGTGTCCCGATTCTCCTTGTCCAGAGCTAAGACCTGATCCACCAGAGGGAGTTTTTCATCCTGAAACTTCTTTTTAATGTTCTCCTTGACGCTTTCGGGGTTCTCCCGAAAAAATTTAATATCCAGCATTGATTGTTACACCTCATTTAATAGTTTGCATGGGACCGACGATGTTTCACGTGAAACATCAGGGCTCCGCCTTCTGGATGCCAAGAGCGGCGAGGAGGGCGTCATACTGATCGGCAGGGGAGGGGCCATCGGAGATGGCGGAGCTTGTCTGTGGCAGCGAAGCGGGAAGGCCGGTGGCTTCAAACTGCTCAATGAGTGTTTTAGCGTCCGACCGGGAGCCCTTGGAGTAGGCCCGCTGGATGCGCCAGAACCAATCCATAGCCTGAAGCTGCTTCTCCTGCTCAGCGCTGGTTTTTTCCATTTCCAATCGCTCCTTTTCGAGGGCGGTGATGCGCAGGTCCAGCTTATCTACCTGTTCGGTCAGGTCCGCGTTCTCCTCCTGGAGACGCTTATTGGTGTCTACCAGAGTCTCCACCGATTGGAAGGAACTCATTGTGTCCTTCAGGCCTGAGATGGCGGCCTCGCTGCTGCGCTGCTGCATGAAGTAGGACAGGAGCAACAGCAAAAAGGCGGCGGCGAAGAGAATGGCGAGGTAGCCCACCACAGAGACCTTTTTCTTTGGCCGGGACTGGTCAGCCTCACGCTGGAGACGATGGTGCTCCTCCCGGCGGTCTTGTTCCTGATTCATTCTCAGCGGCCTCCCTTCCCGCTACGGGGCATCTGCTCCAGAATGTCCAGAAGCGCGGTGAGGTCGTTGTCGTCGTAGTACTCCAGCTCTACTTTGCCCTTTTTCGCACCGTGGCTGATAGAGACTTTGCGGCCCAGCCGGGCGGACAGGTCCTTGGCGGCGGCCTCACGATAGATCTTGTTCGGATCCTCCGGAATGGGTTGGGGCTGGCCGTCCCCGTCCAGATTTTCTTCTTCCTTAAGAAGACGCTTGACCAGCGCCTCGGTCTGACGAACGGACAGGTCCTCGTCGATAATGCGCTGGGCGGTCTCCTTTTTTAAAATGTTGCGGGGGAGAGGCAGAAGGGCCCGGGCATGCCCTGCAGACAGCTTGCCCCGTTCCAACAGATGGCGAACCGGATCGGGCAGAGAGAGAAGGCGCATTGCGTTGGTGACGGCGGGCCGGGACTTGCCGACTTGCTGGGACACCTCCTCCTGGGTGAGGCCGTATTCCTCCATAAGCACTTTGTATCCGGCGGCCTCTTCAATGGGGTTTAAGTCCTCGCGCTGGAGATTTTCGATCAGGCCCAGCTCCATGACCTTGCGGTCATCGGCCTCGATGATCATGGCGGGGACCTCGGTGAGACCCGCAAGCTTGGAAGCTCGCCAGCGCCGCTCCCCGGCAATAATCTGATAATAGCCAGAAGAGAGCCGCCGTACGGTGAGGGGCTGGATGAGACCGTGGTTGCGGATAGAATCAGCCAGGTCGTTTAGTGCCTCGTCGTCAAAGTGCTTGCGGGGCTGTTTGAGCCCCGGTTCCACCTGGGCAATGGGGAGGAGTACGGAGCCGCCCTCCTGGGTTTGAAGAGCCGCATCCCCCAGGAGAGAGCCCAGGCCCTTGCCCAGGCCCCGGTCTTTCGTAGCCATAGGTTATCCTTCCTTTCCGGTGTTCTGTTCAATGACCTCTTTGGCAAGCTCCAGATAGGCTTCGGAGCCGCGGGAGAGGGGGTCGTAAGCGGTGATGGGCTTACCAAAGCTGGGAGCCTCGGCAAGGCGGACGCTGCGGGGGATGACTGTGGCATAGACCTGCCCTGGAAAGTGGCGCTTGACCTCCTCCGCCACCTGCATGGAGAGGTTCGTACGCCCGTCATACATGGTGAGGAGCACCCCCTCGATAGCAATGCCCGGGTTAAGGGACTTCTTCATGATGCGAATGGTAGAGATAAGGTCGGACAAACCCTCCAGCGCATAAAACTCGCACTGGACAGGGATAAGGACTGTGTCCGCGGCGCACAGGGCGTTCAGAGTGAGAAGCTCCAGGGAGGGGGGGCAGTCGATCAGGATGTAGTCATAGTCGGCGCTCACTTGGGCCAAGGCGTCCTTGAGCCGGTATTCCCGGCGCTCCAGGGCAATCATCTCCACCGTGGCTCCAGCCAGAGCCTTGTTAGCCGGAAGGATATCACCATAGGCGGTGGAGACGATGCCCTTTGGGCATTCGGCCTCCCCAATGACAATATCATAAATGCTAGGGAACGCGGTGGACTTGTCCACCCCCAGGCCGGTGGTGCAACTTCCCTGGGGATCGAAGTCGCATACCAATACTCGAGCCCCCTGAGCTTTCAGGGCGGCCGTCAGATTGACCGCGGTGGTGCTTTTTCCCACGCCGCCCTTTTGGTTTGTAACAGCAATGACCTTTGCCATAGGGCACCTGCCTTTATCTATGTAGTGTAAACAGCCTTTCTCTATTATAAGCAGTTAGCAAAAAGATTACAAGTTGTTTATATGTATTACCGACAGGAAAATACAAAGGAGACTTTGTTGATTTTGACTTTATGTTTCACGTGAAACATAAACCCCCCCGATGTTTCACGTGAAACATCGGGGGGACGAGAAGGCTCAGCTCGCTGCCTTGGGAATTCGGATCGTGAGAAGGATGCTGTCGTCGGTCTCCTTCCGCTCGCAGGCGGCGTTTACGCCGGCGGTCTTCATCATAGTGAGACCCCGGGTAATGGTATTGAGGAAAAAGCGAACATCCTTAATTAAGAAGGTGGGCTTTCGCTTTGGGGTGGGCTTGTCCGGTACGGGGGAGAGGACGGCCTCCACGTACTCCTCAGTTCGGGAGACAGTAAAGCCGCCCTCCACCACCGCCCGGGCTGCCTGGAGCTGGAGTTCATCGCTCCCCAGACGGAGGAGGGCGCGGGCATGCCGTTCGGTGTAACCCCGCTCCCGCAGGAGGGTGAGCACATCGGGGGAGAGGCGCAGGAGGCGCAGCTTGTTGGCCACCGCCGACTGACTCTTACCAATGCGCCTGGCGGTCTCCTCTTGGGATAGGCCATAGGTGCGGATAAGCCGTGCCAGAGCCGCGGCTTCCTCCACAAAGTCCAGATCCCGGCGCTGAAGGTTTTCCACCAGGGCCAGCAGGGAGGACTCCTCGCTGTCCACCTTTACCAAAATGCAGGGGACTTCCGTGAGGCCCGCCAGCTTGGACGCCCGTAGACGCCGTTCGCCTGAGACCAGTTCGTAGCTGCCCTCCACCTTGCGTACCGAAAGGGGCTGGAGCACCCCGTGCTCCTTGATGCTGGCGGCCAACTCCTCCAGACCCTCCTGAGAGAAGAACCGCCGGGGCTGCGACGGGTTGGGAAAGATGCTCTCAATGGGGAGAAACAGGACGCGGTTGCTCTCAAAGAGACCTTTCTTGCGGCCCAGCGCCATAACCAAGCCCTCCTCTGGTGTAGAAATAGCCTTGACAATCCATATATTACCATATATTGGCGCAAAGTTTGTCGTTCCCCGTCGGGCGGGAAATATTTTATAGGTTCTAGTAGCACAAAAAGGACGCGCCGATCCGGCGCGCCCTTGAAAAGAAGTATTACCGTTTGTTGGACCGTTTCCAAATCCCCATCTCACCGGCTTTGGCAATGAGTTCGTCCCGGAATTGGGGGTGGGCTACAGAGATGATGGCCTCGGACCTCTGCCAGGTAGTGAGGCCCTTCAGGTTCACCATGCCGTACTCGGTAACTAAGTAGTGAAGGTTGGTGCGGGTGGCGGTGATGATACCTCCGGGGGTGATGGTGGGGGAGATGCGGCTCTTGAGAGAGCCGTCCCTCCCCTGGGTGGCGGAGGAGCAGCAGATAAAGCTCTTCCCGCCCTTGGAGAGGTAGGCCCCCAGGACAAAGTCAAGCTGGCCGCCTGCGCCGCTGATGTGGCGGGTGCCCGCGCTCTCGCTGGCGACCTGGCCGAAGAGATCCACCTCCACGGCGTTGTTGATCGAGATGAAGTTGTCGTGGGCCGAAATGGTGCGCACGTCGTTCACGTAGTCCACCGGCGCGGCCATTACTGCGGGATTCCGGTTAACGTAGTCATAGAGCTTTTGGGTGCCTGCGCCGAAGGCGAACACCGCCCGGCCCCGGTTCAGGGCTTTGCGCGCGCCGGTGATCTTGCCTGCGGCGGCGATGTCCACAAAGGCGTCCACGTACATCTCGCTGTGGACGCCCAGGTCCTTCAGGTCGGACCGGGCAATGAGGCTACCCACCGCGTTAGGCATGCCGCCGATGCCCAATTGGAGGCATGCGCCGTTGGGGATTTGGGGCACGATGAGCCGGGCCACGGCCTGGTCCACCTCGCCAGCAGGGGCCGCGGGAAGTTGGCCCATGGGGGCGCCGCTGCCCTCCACGATCATGTCTACCTGGGAGATGTGAATGCTCTCCTCAAACCCTCCCAGGCAGACGGGCATGTTGGGGTTGACCTCCACGATAATGCGCTCGGCCACCTCGCACATGGCGGCGAGATAGGTGGCGTTGAGGCCAAAGTTGAAGTAGCCGTGGCTGTCCATCGGGGCCACCTGGAACATGGCGACGTCTACGTGCCGGATATTTTCCCGGTAATACCGGGGCATTTCAGAGAAACGGATGGGGCTGTAGAACCCGATGCCCGCATCGCAGAGCCGACGCTCAACGCCCGAGGAGTGCCACGAGTTCCAGGTAATGCGCTCCGCCGCGTGGGGCAGCTTGGTGACCTCGGGCTGCCACAGGGCCACCGCGCCCCGAAAGTTCAGATCAGTCAGGTCCTCCTCCGCCGCCAGGCGCGCGGCGAGAGCCTTGTCCAGGTCCACGGGGTGGTTGGCGCAGAAGCTGTAGTCCACCCAGTCGCCGGATTTGACGGCCTTGACCGCTTCCTCCGCCGTAACGCGCTTGCGCTGATACTCTTCCTGATATCCCATATCGACGCCTCCATATTGTCAAAAATATAACAATTAAAGTATGCCAGCTTTTTTGCCTCCTGTCAAGCCCGGAGGAACCCTTTGCCGAAGATCTCGCTGGAGTTGGAGGCTAGGAAAAAGGCGGAGGGGTCCTCGGTGCGCAGGTAGCGGCGCAGGAGGACGGCCTGGTTTCGGCTGAGGACTGTAAGCACGACCCAGTGGGTCTCGTGGGTATAGGCCCCCTTGCCCTCCCAGATGGTGGCGCCCCGGCCCAGCGTCTTGGTGATGTAGTCACAGGCGATTTCCGGGTGGGATGTGATAATGTTAAGCATCTTCCGGCGATTCATGGACTCCACCACGCTGTCCACCAGCACCGACTTGAGGGCCAGACCCAGCAGGGAAAAGAGGCCGGTCTCGATATCGAAGACGAAGAGGGCGGCGGCAGCGATGAGTAGGTCGGAAAAGAGGAGGGCGCGGCCCACGTCCATGCCGGAGAACCGCTTAAGGATCATGGCGGCAATATCGGTGCCGCCGGTGGAGGCGTTGAGGTTGAAGAGGATGCCCGCGCCCAGGGCGGGGAGGAGAATGGCAAAGAAGGCCTCCAGCATCCGGTTGGTGGTGAGGGGTGCGGAGAGGGGGCAGAGCCATTCCAGGAGCTGGATTAGGCCCGAATAGACCAGGGAGCAGTAGACCGTCTTCAGCCCAAAGCTCTTATTTAAGAAGATGAAGCCCAGCACCAGAAAGAGGGTGTTGACGATGGCGTTGAAGGTGCCGGGGGAGAGGGAGGGAAAGACCGCGCCCAATAGGACCGACAGGCCGGACACGCCGCCCATAGAAAAGTGGTTAGGGAATTTAAAAAAATAGACACCTACGGAGACTAGGGCGGACCCCAGGGTGAGAAGAAAAAACTCCGCGGCGGTCTGTCTGGGTGTGGGTTGGTCTGCCATGCTGCATCAGCTCCATCGGTTGATAGGGATGGCCCCCAACCCGCGGGCGGGGGTGGTGGCTCTAGTATAACAGGCCTTTTTTGGAATAACAAGGGGGAAGAGGGGGGAAGAGGTAAGATCTTGCAGGGCATACGGGGGATGGCCACAGGGGCAAGCCCCCGCCCTGGGAAAAGGAAGGGGACCCGCCGGAGACTCAGCCCCTGCAAGGGAGAAAATAAAAGTAAATCCCCCTCAGATGAGAATATTTCATCTGAGGGGGAAAGGAAATCATCTATGGGTGAGGAGAGAACTCCAGACGTCGTAGTCTAGACCCGGGTCACTCACTGTAGGGATATTGCCCAGCCGCCAGAGGGAGACGCCGGTGACGCCGAACATGGCAGCAAGTTGAATTTTTTCCATGACGCTCTGCGCATCCTCATACCAAACGCGGTAGGTAGAGCCATCGTCCCCGGTGTAGGTGAGGTAGGGGTTGCGGTACACGTCCGACCAGCCCCGCACTGCATCAGCCTGGCGGAGACGGTTGGTAAGGGTGTCCACACCGGGGGAGTAGAGGGTGGCAGCGGCGATTTTGCCATTTGAGTCAATCTGATAGCCCGCGCTGTCGATGGCGATAGCCAGAGCGATCTTGCTCTTATCCCGCACGCCGGTGTCCGGGTCGGTGATGGCGGCCAAGGCTTCGGCCACCTGAGGGAAGGGGGTTACCGGGTTATCGGTGGAGGAGGAGCCCACCACGGGGGTTGAGCGGTCCTTATAGTCGTGGGCCATGAGAATGACCTTGTCGCAGAGCTCGCCTAAAGCCCGGTAGTCGTACCCCTTATACCAGTCGGGAGGCTGGACGGCCGCCCAGAGGGCTTTATCTGCCGGGAGGGCGGCGCGCAGGGCGGTCATGAAGGCAGTGAAGGCCTCGCGCTTATCCTCCCGCAGGCCCTCGAAGTCAATGGTGACACCGTTATAAGGCCCCACAGCGGCGACGATGGCGGCCACGGCCTGGGTGCGGGCGGCCTCGCTGGCCAGGATGGCGGCCAGGTCGCTGGTCACGGTGCCGTCGGAGAGGGTGAGGGCGTCGCTGGTGGAGGAGAAGACGCTCAGGTTGTAGGGGATGCCGTTTGCCTTAAAGGCATCGGTGGCGAGGGAGGCGCCGGAGGGGATGTTCCACTCGTTGCCTCCAGTGGTTGTCTGGTTCAGGTAGGGGCCGGAGAGGGGGTCCACGTCCAGCCGCGCCCAACCCACGCTGACCGCGTCCATCTGGGCTGTCAGGCTGATCTGGGAGTAAGAGCCAAAGGCGTAAAAGGCGTGGAGCCAGTCGATTTTAGAGGTGTACCGCTCGTAGACCCGCACCAGCATAGCCGCGGCAGTCTCCCTGTTGGAGGGCTGGTCCGGGAAGAAACGGTAGGTTCCGTCATCCTGTTTCACGCCGTTGATGATTCCAAATCGGAAGGCCAAGGCGATGTAGCCCCGGTTGGAGGCCCCGGTGGCGATATCGGTGAAGGGGAGGGCATTGCTCGCCATGGAGGAGGCCAATTGGTCATAGTCCAAGGCGCGTACCAACATGACGGCCATCTCCTCACGAGTAATGGAATCATCTGGCCGGAAGGCCCCCCCCGATTCCACAGCACCGTGCTGCAGGGCGGCCTCGATCCAGCCCGAGGCCCAATGGGAGGCGGTGTCGGTATAAGAGGGGGCGGCAGTCACCTGAGTCCAGCCGAACATGCGGCAGAGCACTGTTACAAAGGAGGCCCGGTTCATCTGATACCCGTAGCCGAAGGTGCTGGCGGAAATCCCCTCCATCAGGCCGTACTCGGTAGCCTTCTCAATGGAGGTGACCGACCAGTCGTCGGGCGGCACGTCGGAATACCGGCTGCCCGCCGCGGCGGCCGCGGGGACACAACAGAGGAGAGCGACCGTCAAAAGGGCCGCGGTGAGTCTACGAAACATAGGGAGGACCTCCTATAAAAAGGCTTAAATCATTTATAATTACCGCTATGCGGCTATTATAGCACGGAAGGGGGGAGGGGACAAGTGGGCGTTAGCCGCCCCCCCTGGGCTGGAGGATATTGGGCAAGCAGTATAATTTTTTTTAGCAAAACAAAAAATTTTTATAAAAAACTGATGACATTTACAAAAAGTCTGCTATAATGAAGGCAAAGAAATAGGCAGGCTTTCCACTTGCAGTACGCTCTATTTTACGGTACAATGTAAATTAAGCCAAATGTCCTTTTATAACTGGAGAGGGCGGGCCCGGCTATTTACTAGTACATAGATACAAGGAGAGCGGGACATGGAGCTACTGGAGCAGCGCATCCGCAAGGACGGAAAGATCAGAGAGGGCGGCGTCTTGAAGGTAGACAGCTTCCTCAACCACCAGATGGATATCAACCTCTTCTGCGAGATCGGCAAGGAATTTCACCGCCTGTTCGGCGAGGGGCAGGTCACCAAGATTTTAACCATCGAGGCCTCGGGCATCGGGATCGCCTGCCTCACAGCCCAATACTTCCACGTGCCTGTCATCTTCGCCAAGAAGAACAAGACCAAGAACATCGCCGGGGAGGTATATACCTCCAAGGTGGAGTCCTTTACCCATGGGAAGGTGTACGACATTATTGTCTCCAAGGAATTCCTCCTTCCTAGCGACCGTGTGCTCATTATCGACGACTTCCTCGCCAACGGCAGCGCCCTCCAGGGGCTCATCAAGCTGGTGCAGGACGCAGGGGCCACTCTGGTGGGTGCGGGTATATGCGTGGAGAAGGCCTTCCAGCCCGGCGGCGACCTCATCCGCGGGATGGGCGTCCGGCTGGAGAGCCTTGCAAAAATTAAGAGTATGAGCGTCAAAGACGGCGTAGAGTTTTGCTAGGCAACTGAACCTTGACAATGGACCAGCCTGCTGCCACAGTCGGAAGCAACCGGTCAGCCCCGATGGCTGATCCCGGACTTTCGTGATGAGTGGACCGGAGCGTGGACATTCCGCGCAGACCGGTGTAAAGGCAGGGGGAGTTTCTCTATATTTGTGTTTTCCGCAGATATTGAGCGCTCTCCTTTCCTTTTGGAGCAGCGCGCGCTATTGGTCATACCCGGCGCGAGCCGAGTTGATATAGGACCTCACAAAAATTGATATTTAGGAGGATCTGAAATGAAGAAAAGAATGCTAGCACTGCTCCTGAGCGCCGCTATGGTGTTCGCGCTGGCCGCCTGCGGCGGCACCGCCGGAAACACGGGCTCCGCCTCCCCGTCTGGTTCCACGGCTCCCTCCGGCTCCACGGCTCCGTCCGGCTCCACCGCTCCCGAGGGCAAGACTATCAAGGTTGGCCTTATCTGCATCGGCGACGAGAACGACCAGGGCTACACCTACAACTTCATCCGAGGCAAAGAGGCCGCCACCGAGGCTCTGGCCAAAGAAGGCATTAACGTGGAGTGGGTCGTCAAGTACAACATCGGTGAGGACTCCACCTGTGAGGATGCCAACATTGAGCTGGCTGAAGAGGGGTGCGAGATCATTTTCAACAACTCCTTCGGCTTTGAGGACTATATGCTTAAGGTGGCTCCCGACTATCCCGACATCCAGTTTGTCGCCTGCACCAACATGGGGTCCTCTTTCTCCGACCTTGAGAACGTACATAATGCCTTCGCCAACATCTTTGAGGGCCGCTACCTGGCCGGCGTGGCCGGCGGCCTGAAGCTGCAGCAGATGATCGATGCCGGCGAGATCACCGCGGACGAGGCCGTTATCGGCTATGTGGGCGCGTACCCCTACGCCGAGGTTATCTCCGGGTTCACCTCCTTCTATCTGGGCGCCAAGAGTGTCTGTCCGAGCGTCACCATGAAGGTGAAGTACGTCAACTCCTGGTCCAACGCCACTGAGGAGGCCAACGCCGCCAACGCCCTGTGCGATGAGGGCGCCAAGCTCATCTCCCAGCACTCCGACAATACCACCCCCGCCACCGCTGCCCAGTCCAAGGGTGTGTTCCACTGCGGGTACAACAACGACATGTCCGGCGTGGCCCCCGCGGCCTCCCTCATCTCCTGCCGCATTGACTGGTCTCCCTACTTCCAGTATGCCATCAAGGCCGTCGCCAACGGCGAGAACTTTGATAAGGACTGGACCGCCGGCTACGGTGATGGGGCCGTCGCGCTGACCACCCTGAACGAGTCCATCGCCGCTCCGGGTACCGCTGAGAAACTGGCTGAGGTCGAGAAGTCCCTGGCCGACGGCAGCGTCCACCCCTTCCAGGGGCCCTGGACCGGCACGGGCCGTGCTTACGGCGCCGACGCGGACGACACCAAGACCATGCCTGCGGACGATTTCTACAAGGAGTCCGACGTTGCGGGCGGCGGCACCAGCGCTCCGTCCTTCTACTGGATCATCGAAGGCATCACACAAGAGAGCTAAACGCTCCACATATAGGAATGGGGGCGTCATCGGACGCCCCCATTCCTTTTAAGAAAGGGTGAAACATGTGGAAACCGCCTGCGCGATCGAACTGAGACATATCACAAAGCGCTTTGGCAAGGTTCTTGCCAACGACCGGATCGACATGAAGCTATACCGCGGCGAGATCCTCTCCCTGCTGGGTGAGAACGGCAGCGGCAAGACGACCCTGATGAACATGCTCTCCGGCATCTATTTCCCTGACGAGGGTGAAATCATTGTGGACGGGACACCGGTTGCCATCTGTTCCCCCAAGGATGCCTTCGACTTAGGAATCGGCATGATTCACCAGCACTTCAAGCTGGTTGACGTGCTCACGGCGTCGGAGAACATCGTCCTGGGTCTGCCCCAGGCGGGCAAAATCTCCAAGGAGATCGGTGAGATCTCTGCAAAATACGGCTTTAACATCGACCCGGACAAGAAGATCTACGACATGTCCGTGTCTGAAAAGCAGACCGTGGAGATCGTGAAGGTCCTCTACCGCGGCGCAAATATCCTCATCCTGGACGAGCCCACTGCCGTGCTCACTCCGCAGGAGACCGAGAAACTTTTCGCCGTCATGCGTAACATGAAGGCCGACGGAAAGGCCATCATCATTATTACCCACAAGCTACACGAGGTTATGGCCATTTCGGACAAGGTGGCCGTTCTGCGTAAGGGCCAGTATATCGGTACGGTGGACACTGCGCTTACGAACCCTCAGAATCTCACCGACATGATGGTGGGCCGGGCCGTCAGCCTGGACATCGACCGCCCCGAGGCGGCGTTCCGCGATCTTAGGCTGGAGGTAAAGAGACTCACCGTAGTGGACCACGAGGGGGTCAAGGCCCTGGATGATGTGAGCTTTTCCGCCATGGGCGGCGAGGTGCTGGGCATTGCCGGCGTGGCCGGCTCCGGCCAGAAGGAACTGCTGGAGGCCATAGCAGGGCTGCAGAAGGTGAAGAGCGGCAGCGTCCTCTATTACCCGCCCCACCACAAAGCCGACATCGCCGGGCAGCATGCGCCGGTGGACGAGGCCGGGGAAGAGCTGGTCGGAAAGACTCCGCGGCAGATCAGCGAAATCGGCGTGTCCATGTCCTTTGTCCCGGAGGACCGGCTGGGCATGGGCCTGGTCGCGAGCATGGACATGACCGACAACGTTATGCTTAAGAGCTACCGGGAGGGCAAGGGCCCCCTGGTGGACCGCAAGACACCCAAAGCCCTGGCAAACAGGCTTATCGAGGAGCTGGAGATTGTCACCCCCGGCGTGAGTACGCCGGTGCGCCGCCTGTCGGGCGGCAACGTACAGAAGGTGCTGGTGGGCCGGGAAATTGCCTCCAGCCCCACGGTGCTCATGTCGGCCTACCCGGTGCGCGGGCTGGATATCAACTCCTCTTACACCATTTACCGGCTCTTTAACGAGCAGAAGGAGAAGGGCGTCGCAGTCATCATGGTGGGCGAAGACCTGGACGTGCTGCTGGAGCTGTGCGACCGGATTTTGGTCCTCTGCGGGGGCAAGGTCTCCGGGATCGTGGAGGGGCGTACCGCCACCAAGGACGGCGTGGGCCTGATGATGACCCGCGTGGGCGGAAAGGAGGAAGCATGATGGCAACCACCCCTGTAAACAGCACCGCTCACAGCAGCGCCGCCGTTGCCTGCGCCATCCGAAACACTCCCTTTGTCCGCTTGGCAAAACGGGACGCCATGCCCAGCCGGGTGACTTGGGCCATCCGCGGCGCGGCCCTGCTTTTCGCCCTCTTCCTGGGCGGACTGATTATCTCCATTACCACTTACGGCGTCTCCTCCTTCGGGGGGATCTTCGCCAATATCTTTAACGCTTACGGCGTCCTGTTGGAAGGGGCCCTGGGCAAGAGCACCGCTATCCGCCAGACCGTAAAGCTGGCCATCCCCCTCCTGGGCACCGCCCTGGCCATCGCCCCCTGTTTCAAGATGCGCTTTTGGAACATCGGCGCCGAGGGGCAGATCACGGCGGGAGCCACCTTTGCTACCTACTTCGCCCTCTTCTGGGCGGACAAGATGCCCTCTCCCGTGCTGCTGGTGGTCATGGCCGTCGCGGGCATGGTGGGAGGCGGCCTGTGGGCGCTCGTGCCCGCCTTTTTCAAGGCCAAGTGGGGTACCAACGAAACGTTGTTTACCCTGATGATGAACTATATCGTTATTGGCGTGGTCAAGTGGCTCCAGGGTGGACCGTGGGAGAAGATGCCGCGCGGCAGCCAGCAGATTGCCCAATTCGGCGCTGCGGCCCAGCTGCCCAAGGTCGCGGGGGTCTACTGCGGGTGGATCATCGTACTGGTCATGACCGTGCTCATGTTCCTCTACATGAAGTACACCAAGCAAGGCTATGAGATCGCCGTGGTGGGCGAGAGTGAGAACACAGCCCGGTACGCGGGCATGAACGTGGGCGGCATCGTCATGCGCACCATGTTTATTTCCGGGGCAATTTCGGGCCTTGTGGGCTTTATGCTGGTGTCCGGCGCCAACGGCACGCTGTACGACGGCGTGGCGGGCGGCGTGGGCTTTACCGCCATCACGGTGGCGTGGCTGTCGCAGCTCAATCCCTTCGGCATGGTGGCCGTCTCCGGGCTCCTCGCCGTGCTGGAAAAGGGCGCGGACACACTCCAGACACGGATGCAGGTCCCGGCCTCCATCTCGGACATTATGACGGGGCTTGTGCTCTTTGTTATGCTGGGGTGCGAATTCTTTATTAACTACCGGCTTATCTTCCGGGGCAGCGAGCAGAAAGAGGGGGCGAAGGCATGAATATCCAGAGTATTTTGAAACTGATTTTCGCTGCCGTCATCACCGGCGCGCCCTTGCTGTTTGGCACCGTGGGCGAGACCCTGTCCGAGAAGTCGGGCAACCTGAACCTGGGCGTTGAGGGTATGATGTACATGGGCGGCGCGTTCGGCCTGGGCGCGGTATTCTATTATGAGCAGGCCGCCGGGGTGGCAAACGGCCCCCTGGCCGTGGCCGTCGCCATTCTGGCCTCCTTTGCGGCGGGGGCTTTCGGCGCGCTACTCTTCAGTTTCCTTACCATCACCCTCCGGGTGAACCAGAACGTCACAGGTCTTGCCCTCGCCATCTTCGGCACCGGCGTGGGTCAGTTCACCGGCGAGCTGATGCGGGTCAAGGCGGGTGGGTTCGTCTCGGTGAGCAACGCCCTCAAGGCCGTCTTCTCCGATTCACCCTTCCCCCAATTCCTCCAGAACCTGCCTGTGGTGGGACAGCTTGTCTTCCAGTATAATATCTTCGTCTATCTGGGTATCGTCATGGCGGTGATCATTGCCTTCTTCCTCAGCCGCACTCGGAAGGGCCTATATCTCCGGGCCGTGGGCGAGAGCCCCGCCACCGCCGATGCGGCGGGCATCAACGTCACCCGGTATAAGTACCTCGCCACCGTTATCGGCGGCGGCATCTCGGGCATCGGCGGCATGGTGTATATCATGACCATTGCTGGTTGCGTCTGGAATCACGAGGGGCTTGCCGGCGAAGGTTGGCTCGCCGTGGCACTGGTTATCTTCTGCCTGTGGAGCCCCCTGCGCGCCCTCTGGGGCAGCGCCCTCTTCGGCGGACTGATGATCCTCTACCTACGCCTGCAGCTCTCCTTCATCCCCGGGCAGCTCTATAAGATCCTGCCCTATGTGGTCACAGTTATCGTCCTGGTAGCCGTGAGCATGAAGAGAAGGCGCGAGAATCAGCCCCCTGCCAGCTTGGGGCTTGCATACTTCAGAGAAGAGCGTTAATCAAAATATAAAAGCCCCCGCCCCCGCCGATTGGCGCGGGCGGGGGCTTTTATTTGAGAATTGGGATGTCCCTCGACGGCAGGGGTTAAAAGACCAACGGCAAAGGCCGGGCGTCTGCTCCTGACGCCCGGCCCCTGCCGAAGGAAAGAGGATACAATGAAATGAAAAGAAACTGTCTCTTGCAAGGACTATGATACCCGAGAGATGTTAACAGGAAAAGTGAAAATTGTTACAAGAGATTTAAATCTTTCGATTTTTATGTAAATCTTGTCCCGCCCCGCCAAGCAGGGAGAGCCGGACAGGCTGCGACCAAAAAAGGTGGACAGGGCAGCAGTTTTATCTGCCGCCCTGCCCGGGAGGATGGAGGATGAAATGAAAAAGAAAAATGCCCCTTGCAGATGTTATGTTACCAGCCCATTGTTAAGAAACTAAGCAACAGTTGTTACAAAAGCCTTAAATCAAAAATAAAACAAGTCGAATTCGCGCCCCGGCCCTACTTTTTTCGCAGCCTGGCGAAAAACTCCCGCAGAAGCTGGGCACACTCCTCCTCCAAGACGCCACGGTAGAGCTTGGGCTTGTGGTTGAAACGCTCCTCAAACAGGTTGAGCACCGACCCGCAGGCGCCTGCTTTGTCGTCTCCCGCGCCGTAGTATACCTCGGCCACCCGAGCGTTAATGATACCTCCGGCGCACATGGGGCAGGGCTCTAAGGTAACATAAAGCTTGGCCTTGTGGAGCCGCCAGCCGCCCAATGTCTCGCAGGCCATCTTAATAGCGGCCAGCTCCGCGTGAGCCAGGGCGTCGTGGTCCTCCTCACGGCGGTTGCGGCCCCGGCCCACGATCTCGCCGTCCCACACCACCACGCACCCCACAGGCACTTCACCAGCGTCCATAGCTTCCTGCGCTAAGGCAAGCGCCTCGCGCATATAGTCCTCATGAGTCATGTGCATCCCTCCTGAAAAAGCGGTGTGCTTTATTGTATCTTTTTTTTGAAACCCTTGCAAGACAGTGGAAAAAAAACAGGAGATATGATATGCTAAAAGGAAATCTATAAATGGATGTGGTTTTGTGGTTGAAGTTCTTCTGATCGCGCTAAGTCTGGCCTTGGACGCTTTTGCCGTGTCGGTCTCCAGCGGCATTTCGGTGAGAGGGTTCTGCTGGAAACACGCGTTCAAGATGGGGCTCTACTTCGGATTTTTCCAGTTTGCCATGCCCCTAATCGGTTGGCTTTTGGGCAGTGGACTGAGCACTTACATCGAGGCAGTGGACCACTGGGTGGCCTTTGCCCTCCTGGCCCTCATCGGCGGGCGCATGGTGTGGGAGGCGGCCCACAAAGACTGCAGCGTTCCCGACAGCAGCGGACCCACCGACTTGACCGCCAAGCGCCTGGTAGTGCTGGCGGTGGCCACCAGTATCGATGCTCTGGCCGTGGGAGTGTCCATGGCGTTTATGGATGTGAACATCCTCCTCTCCGCTGCCGTTATCGGCGTGGTAGCGTTCATTCTCTCGGTTGTGGGCGGGCTGCTGGGCAAACGGCTGGGCTGTCTCTTCCAGAAACGGGCCGAGATTGTGGGCGGACTGGTGCTCATCGCCATCGGGATCAAAATTTTAGTAGAGCACCTGATGGGAGGTTAAGCCGTGGGGCTTTGGAACACGCTTGGGCTGGACATGGAACGCCACCGCCTCGTCGCCCTGGTTGGCGGCGGAGGGAAGACCACCAGCCTCTATGCCCTTGCCCATGAGGCCCGACAGGCGGGAAAGACGGTCATCGTCACCACCACCACGCATATGGTGCCCCACCCGTCCCTTTTTCTCACCGGCACGTCGGAGCGCGAGACGCTCCGGGGCCTTCTGGCGCGGTACGGCATCGTTACCGTGGGCACGCTGACCCGTGAGGACAAGATGACCGGAGCCGAGGACCTGTCTGCCTGCAAGGCCGAGGCCGACGTGGTGCTGGTGGAGGCGGACGGGGCCCGGCTTCACCCCCTCAAGGCTCCCGCCGATCATGAGCCGGTCGTCCCGGCGGAGGCCGACGCGGTGGTCGCCCTCTGCGGCGCAGACTGCCTGGGCGGCAGTATCCAGGCGGTGTGCCACAGGCCGGAACGGGTGGCCGCCTTGCTGGACAAGCCTTTGGATGCGGTTGTCACTCCCGCCGACGTGGCGAGGGTGCTGCTGAGCACCCGAGGGGGGCGGAAGAGCGTAGGGGACCTGCCCTTCCGCTGTATCCTCAACAAGGCGGATACGCCGGAGCGTCGGGCGGGGGCGGAGAAAATCGCAGGTTTGCTGGCGGCTCAGGGCGTGACCGCAGCCATCACCTTTTATACAGAGGAGGAGCAGGGAGGACTATGCTGGTTCTGATCAAAGGCGCGGGAGATTTAGCCACCGGCTCCGCTATCAGGCTCCACCGGGCGGGATTTCAGGTGGTCATGACCGATATTGAAAGGCCCACCGCCGTGCGCCGCACTGTGGCCTTCTGCCAGTGTATGTATGACGGCGCCGTCACGGTGGAGGGCATCACCGCCCGCCGAGCCGCGGGCAGGGAAGAGGCCCTGGAGCTTCTGGCCCGGGAGGAGATCCCCATTCTGATGGATCCGGAGGCCCATATTTTAAAGGAGTTGCCCTTTAACGCGGTGGTTGACGCTATCCTGGCGAAGCACAACCTGGGCACGAAAATCACAGACGCGCCCATCGTTTTGGCCCTGGGCCCAGGCTTTACTGCAGGTGTGGACTGCCACGGTGTGGTGGAGACCATGCGGGGCCACGATTTAGGCCGACTCCTCACCGAGGGGAGCGCGGTACCCAACACAGGCGTCCCCGGAGACATTGGGGGCTATACCACCCAGCGGCTGATCCGAGCCACAGCCGATGGCATCTTCGAGCCGGTGGCCCAAATTGGGCAGATGGTGAAAGAGGGCGAATTGGTGGCCTGGGTGAGCGGAACGCCGGTGTACGCCCAGATGTCCGGGCTGGTGCGGGGGATGCTCCCCGCCGGGCTGGAGGTCATCAAGGGCATGAAATCAGGAGATATCGATCCCCGGTGTGAGGTACGACACTGTTTCACCGTGTCCGACAAGGCCCGCGCCATCGCGGGGGGAGTGCTGGAGGGGCTGCTGCACTTCTAATAGGGACATGGTTTTTTCAATTGGAGGGCGCCACCCTCCAACACTCCCCTTACGAGACTTTCGCGCGGTAAGAATATTTAACCCAGAGATACTGAAAATGGAAAGGAGACGAGCTATGGAACGGCTGATTATCTGTGGCGGCGGGCATGTGTCCCTTGCCCTGGCGCAAATCGGGGCCCTCCTGGAGTTTGACGTGGTCGTCATTGACGACCGGGAGGAGTTTGCCAACAGCGAGCGTTTCCCCATGGCGGAGGCGCTTGCCATGCCATTCGCTGACGCGCTGGATGCCTTGGGCAGCCGAGAGGATGACTATTATGCCATCGTGACCCGGGGCCACACCTTTGACCGGGAGTGCCTTGTCCACATACTGAAGGGCAAGTACGCATACGTGGGTATGATCGGCAGCCGGGGCAAGGTGGCGATTGCCATGGACTACCTGCAGAACGAGGGGTTCGCCCAGGCGGTGCTGGACCAGGTGCACGCGCCCATTGGCCTGAAAATCGGCGGGCAGACCCCCGCGGAGGTGGCGGTGTCCATCGCAGCGGAGCTGGTTCAGGTCCGCGCCGCGAGCGGCCCCGCGGCCGCGCCCGTCCCCCATGGGGAGCCGGGGGTGCTGTGTACCATTACCCGCAAGACGGGCTCCGCTCCTCGCGGTGTGGGGGCCTGGATGCTGGTGCGGCCCGATGGCAGTACCGACGGAACCATCGGTGGCGGAGCGGTGGAATTTCAGGCCGTTAAGGACGCGCTGGCCCTCCTGGCGGATGGAGTGCCCCTCATACGGAAAACCTATGACCTGACCCCCAATGCCGCCGAGCTGGGCATGGTCTGCGGGGGCAAGATTGATGTTGAGTTTACCATAAGAAAGCAGGGAGAAGCATGAAAGAGATTTTGCTGTTTATGATGGAGTCCTGCCCACACTGCAAGCTGGCCCGCCGCTTTCAGGACGAGCTGCTGGCCGAGCATCCAGAGTGGAAGAACATCCCCTTCAAAATGGTGGACGAGCGGGTGGAAAAGGCCCTGGCCGACAGCTACGACTACTACTACGTGCCCACCTACTACGTGGATGGCGTGAAGGTCCACGAGGGCCATGCCGAGTCGGAGGACGTGGAGCGGGTTTTCCGCATTGCAATGGGCGAACTGGCCGCCGTGTGACGCAGCAATAAAAAAGATGGGACTGTATCGTTTGCGATACAGTCCCATCTTTTGTTAGTGGGAATATAATGGTGCCACGACGGGTTTGGCTCCCTCGGCGTTTCCCCTCTCTTCATGACATCAAGAAAGGGGGGCTGCCGGAGGTGCCGCCGCCCATGAGAGGGAAAACCTAACGATGTTCATCAGAATTTCATATAAGATCCTCCGGGCTGTCCACGTCGCGGAGTTCCCGTTCAGCGAGCGCCTCCACTAGAAAGAGTGCCGACCGGTGGGCCTTGATGACGGTTCCGCCGCCCCGGTCCCCGGTGAGGGCGGAGAGCTCCTCATAGTACGCAGGTGGGAAGAGGCAGGGGTTGCCTTTCCGGCCCTGCCAGGAGAGGGCGGCGATTTTGTCGGGCTGGGCTTCGAACGCGGACAGAAGGCGTTCCACGCTCTCGACTGTGAGCCAGGGCTGGTCGCACACGGCAAATAGGACGCCGTCAGTTCCCGCCATTTCCGCCATGCCAAGGTGGATACTGGCCGAGATGCCCTCATCGGCCCTCCGGTTGAGGATGGAGCGGTAACCCCTGGCCGCGGCCAGGGTCAGGAGGGCGGGGTAGCAGCTCACCACGATCGCCCGGTGGAAGAGGGTCGGAGGATACGCGTCCATGGCCCGGTCGACCAGAGGCCGGCCCCCTACGTCGGCGAAGAGTTTATTGCCCCCGAAACGGCTCCCTGCGCCTGAGGCCATGAGAATCAAGCCAATTTTCATCGCCGCCAGAACTGAGCAGACCCCCGGCGGACGAACCGGCCGGTGCGCTCCCGGGTCAGCTTGCCGGTCTCTACCACCACCTCGCCGTTTAAAAGGACGGTGTCGGCCTTGCCGGTCACTTCCCAGCCCTCGTAGGGGTTGTAGTCTACCGACTGGGTCTGGTTGGCCGCGGAGATAATCCACTGGGCGTCGGGATCCCAAATTACCAGGTCCGCGTCGCTCCCCACGGCGAGGACGCCCTTTTGGGGGTACATGCCAAAGAGCTTGGCGGGTTGCTCAGCAAGGACACGAGCCATATCCGTCACACGGAAGCAGCCCTTGACCACGCCCTCGCTGTACATGAGGACGGGGCGATGTTCCACCCCCGGCATGCCGTTGGGAATCTTGGAGAAATCGTCCCGTCCCAAGGTCTTCACGCCGTTGAAGTTAAAGGAGCAGTGGTCGGTGCCGATGGTGTCCACCTCGCCCCCCGTCAGAGCCTCCCACAGGGCGGCGCTGTTCTCGGGGGAACGGAGGGGCGGGGAGAGGGTATACTTGCCGGATTCAAATCCGGGGAGTAAATATCTATCGTCATTCAACAGAAAGTATTGCGGGCAGCTCTCTACATAGAGCTCCTGTCCCCGGCTCCGGGCGGCTCGGACCACCTCTAGCCCCCGCAGGGTGGACAGGTGGACGATATTTACCGGGTACCCCGCCATCTCGCTGAGGGCCAGCCAGCGGCCCACCGCCTCAGCCTCTACCACCGGGGGGCGGGAGAGGGGGTGGGCTGCCGGGGAGAGGTTGCCTGCGGCAAGCTGGGCCCGGATGCCTTCGTTAACCAAATCTCCGTTCTCGCAGTGGCAGCCCAGAATACCGCCCTCGGCCCCCACGGCCTGGATGATCTCATATGCCTGCGCATCAGTGACCCGGAGGTTATCATAGGCAAAGTATATCTTATAGGAGGTAATGCCCGCCGCCGTCATCTGTGGCAGCTCCTCGCGGATGCGCTGGTCCCAGTCCTTGATAGTCATGTGAAAGCTGTAGTTGCAGGAGGCGCGGCCGTCGGCCCTGCCGTGCCAGGTCTCCAGCGCGGAAGCGAGGGAGTATCCCCGCTGAGATTCGGCAAAGTCCAGCACAGTGGTGGTGCCTCCCACGACGGCGGCCTTGGTGCCCGAGACCCAGTCGTCGGCGGTCTCGTTGGGGAGGCCCTTATTCATCTCAAAGTGGGTGTGGGTGTCGATAAAGCCGGGGAAGATGAGCTTTCCAGCGGCATCAATGATTTGGCTGTCACCTTCGAGGAGGTCTGGGCCGATTTCAGCAATCTTGCCGCCGTCTACCCGCAAATCAGCCCGGGTGGGGCCGGAGGGGAGAATTAAGGTGCCGCCGCGCAGGAGGATTGACATTGTAATCACCTCAAAAATAGGGAATAGGGGCAAAACGGCGTACCGGGGCGCTCAAAGAGGGGCCGGTACGCCGAAAGGCTCAGGGATGGATGTCGTGCTGATCGAAAGCGGTTAAAAGTTGGTCCATATCGGGCTTCACCAACATGGGCTCGCCCGCGGCCTTGATGCCGCTGGCCACGTCCTTCAGGCCGTTGCCGGTAACCACGCTGACCACGGTGGAGTCAGGGGAGATGAGGCCAAGCTCCAGGGCTTTCTTCACCCCGGCGGTGCCGGTGACGCCGGCGGGCTCACCGAAGACGCCGCAGGTGCGGCCTAAAAGGCGCATGGCTGCCAGAATCTCCTCGTCGGAGACGTTGACTACCACGCCATTCGATTCCCGAATCGCCATCAGGGCCTTGTCTGCGTTGCGGGGCACGCCTACGGCGATGGAGTCGGCCATGGTATTTTCCTCCATGGGGCGCCAGGGGGCATTTTCCGAAATGGCCCGGTTCAGGGGGCAGCAGCCTTCGGCCTGAACCGAGATTAGCCGGGGCAGCCGGTCGATCAGCCCGGTGGCGTACAGGTCCTTCAAGCCCTTCCATGCACCTGCGATGGTGCAGCCATCCCCCACCGAAAGGGCGATGTAGTCGGGCACCTGCCAGCAGAGCTGCTCCATAATCTCCAGGGTCACCGTCTTCTTTCCCTCCAGCAGATAGGGGTTGATGGCGGCGTTGCGGTTATACCAGCCCCACTTGTCGATGGCGGCTTTAGAGAGCTCAAAAGTATCCTCATAGGTGCCGTCTACGCTGATAACGGTAGCTCCGAAAATCTGGAGCTGGGCCACCTTGCCTTTGGGCGCCCGGGAAGGGACGAAGATATAGGTGTGGAAACCCGCCGCCGCCGCGTTCCCCGCCAGAGAGGAAGCGGCGTTGCCGGTGCTGGAGCAGGCGATGGTGTCCGCCCCCGCCTCCCGCGCCTTGACCACCGCCATTGCGCTGGCCCGATCCTTGAGAGAGGCGGTGGGATTCTGCCCGTCGTCCTTGACGTAGAGGGCCTTCAGGCCCAGTGACTTCGCCAGCGCATGGGTCTTGTACAGTGGGGACCAGCCCACCCGTAGTGGAGTGGGGGCGCTGTCAGGTTCCACCGGGAGGAAGGCCCGGTAACGCCACATGGAAAAGTCCTGAGAGGCGGCCAGCGTCTCGTGCGAAACAACTGTTTTAATATAGTCGTAATCGTACAGGATGTCCAGCATCCCGCCGCAGGAGCAGGTGGTCAGGTTGGGGTGGGCCTCGTAAGTCAGGCCGCATTTGACGCATTTTGCGGAAGTTACGTTTTTCATGGTAAGGACCTCCTTCTTTAGAGGACACCGCCCTTCAGGGCGGCGCCTACGCGGCGGGAGCCTCCTTTCTTGCTGCCAAGAAGGGAAGGGGATAGGGCCGTTTACAGGCCCTTCAGCACCCCGGTGGCGTCGTTGAAGGCGTTGATGAGCTCATCCAGGTCGGCGGCCTGCCCGTGGACGTCCTCCCAGGTAGTGCCGTACCAGAGGTCGTTGAGGTCCTCGGCGGTGCGGCCCTGCTGCTCGACCCAGGTGTAGTACTTGAGGTTGTGGACCCGCTTACGGCCCTGGTAGCCCAGCTCCTCCATGTTGTCAGTGCGCAGGCCCAGCATGTGGAGGTGGTGGTCCACCGCCGCATCAGTGGCAGTGTAGAGGCCGTACTGATCGTTGAGCTCCTGGATGCGGGAGCCGTACATATCCGCGCTGTCGGTGAGGACGGTAGCCACCACGTCGTGTTCAGTAAACTCATAGAACTTAGCCATTTTGATGCAGCAGAGCACATTGGCACAGCCGGAGATACCCAGCCAAGAGAGCTTATGCAGGGTCTCGTCGTCCACGCCGGCCTCTTCCTTGAGGTACTTCAGGCCCGCCGGGTCGTTGAAGAGACGAAGGAGGCGCTGGGAGTCCTCGTCGTCGATGGCGATGACCATGTCGGTGTTCTTTACGTTGTGGATCCAGGGCACGTGCTTGTCACCGATGCCCTCGATGCGGTGGCCGCCAAAGCCGTTATTCAGGATGGTGGGGCATTGGAGCGCCTCGCCCACAGCCAGTTTCATACGGGGATAGACCTCTTTCAGATAATCCCCACAGCCGATGGTGCCCGCGCTGCCGGAGGTAAAGCAGGCGCCGGCCATGCGGTCCCCGGGCCGCTTAACGCCCTCGAAGACGGCGGCCACCGCGTCGCCGGTGACCTGGTAGTGCCAGAGGTGGTTGCCCATCTCCTCAAACTGGTTGAAGACCATGCACTGGGGATCTTGCTTAAGCTCATTGGTCTTGTCGAAGATCTCCTTAACGTTGGACTCGCAGCCGGGAGTGGCGATAACCTCGGCCCCGATGGAGTGGAGCCAGTCGAACCGCTCCTGGCTCATCTCGGCGGGGAGGATGGCCACGCCGTGGACGCCTAGGAGCTTGGAGTTAAACGCGCCGCCCCGGCAGTAGTTGCCGGTGGAGGGCCAAACGGCCTTCTGCGTGGTGGCATCGAATTGGCCGGTGACCAGCCGCGGCACCAGGCAGCCGAAGGAGGCACCTACCTTGTGGCACCCGGTGGGGAACCACTTACCCACCAGGCACACGATGCGGGCGCTCACGCCGGTGAGGGAGGAGGGCAGCTCCACGTAGTTGGGCACTTGCTGGAAGAGACCTCCGGACTCCCTTGCCTCGTTTTTCCAGGTGACGCGGAAGAGGTTCACCGGGTCCACATCCCACAGGCCGGTCTTGCGCAGCTTGTCCTGAATGGGGGCGGGGATGGTCTCGGGGTGTTTCATCTGCTGGTAGGTGGGGATGACGACGCCGGCCTCCCGGGCCTTTTTGACGTTGCGGCTAAGTCGTTCGCGGTTGACAGTCAGGTCGATCATAAAAGAGCCTCCTTTATATTTAAAAAATTAATATTTATTTTCGTCCAGATAGCTATATAAAGTATACTTGGAGATACCGAAGTAGGCGGCGATCTTGTCCCCCGACTTGGTGATCAGCATGGCCCCGGCGTCGTTGAGGAAACGGACGGCCTTGATCTTGTCCTCTCGGTCCATGAGGGCCACAGGCTTGCCGATGAGCTCCACCGACTCCCGGATCAGGTCATCCAGTAGATCCCCCACGCTGCGGGTAATGCGCTCCGGCTCCCTCTGGGGGGCCGCCCTGGGGGAAATCAGGGGCTTAATGACATTTTCCACCGTCAGAAGGGCGGACACGTCGAAGTTGATGGCGAAGATAGCCTCCACCACCCCCTCGGGGTTTTTGATGTAGAGAGTGGAGGACTTTAATATCTTCCCATCAGGGGTGCGGGTCAGGTAGGCAAGTTGGTCTTCCTCTGGGGCGTGACCCTGGCGGAGAAAGTCCAGCACCACATGACTGGGCCCGTCCCCCTCTTTTCGGCCTGAGACCTGGCCGTTCTCAATGTGGACCACGGTGTGCTCCAGGTCGTCGGTAGTCAGGTCGTGAATGACCACCTCGCAGGAGGGGCCGAAATGGGCCGCCATCCCGTAGGCCATCTGCTTTAAAAGAGACAGGCGCTCCTGGCTGAGCATGGGCATTCCCCCTTGTTTCTTTGATTAAAGTAATCATACCATACGAGGAGGAGAAATCAAGGGTGAAAACAAAAAGTTTAAGTACCACAAAAAATTTTTTGTTTTCCATTGACAGTAGGAATCATTGTGTTATGATGTAATTGAAAGACGGCAGTTGCCACAGTTATTGCCTCTAAAGTATGGTTATTCGTGGTCAAAATGACGACAAATGACCGAATTGGGCATACTAGGCATACATCGAGATGACTGAGTAGGAGGTGCCGCTGATGGTAGTAGGCAAGAGTGTCCCAAGGGTCGACGGTTATGAAAAGGTGACCGGACGGGCCAAATATACTGATGATTTAGTGGGCAAAGACGCCCTGGTCGCAAAAATTCTCCACTCCACCATTGCCAACGGCCTGGTGAAGAGCATGGACACCAGCGAGGCAGAAAAAATTCCCGGCGTCGTTAAAATAGTCACCTGTTTTGATGTGCCCAATATCCCATTCCCGACGGCGGGGCATCCCTGGTCCACCGACCCCAACCACCAGGACCCGGCGGACCGGCTGCTCCTCAACCGGCGGGTGCGCCTCTACGGAGACGACATCGCCGCCGTCATTGCTGAGGACGAGGTGGCCGCCTCCCGCGCGCTGCGGGCTATTAAAGTGGAGTATGAGGAGTATCCCTTCGTACTCTCCCCCGAGGAGGCCATGAAGGACGGGGCCCCCGTGGTCCATGACGAGGTTCAGAACAATATCCTGGGCCACACCAAGATCGAAAACGGCGACTTTGAGGAGGCCATAAAGGAGCCCGGCCTTATCAAAGTTGAGAGCGTGTATGAGACCCCCATCGTTCAGCACTGCCACATCGAGGTGCCGGTGTCGTATGCCTACATGGAGCAGGGCCGTATCACCGTGGTGGCATCCACCCAGATCCCCCACATTGTCCGGCGTATCGTCGGCCAGGCGCTGGGCCTTCCCTGGGGCAAGGTGCGCATTATCAAGCCCTACATAGGCGGTGGTTTCGGCAACAAGCAGGATGCGCTGTACGAGCCCCTCAACGCCTTCCTCACCACGCAGGTGGGGGGGCGGCTGGTGAAACTGGAGCTCTCCCGTGAGGAGACCTTCTTTGGCACCCGCGTGCGACACGCTATTAAGTTCTACACCACGGCCTACCTCCGCCCAGACGGACAGCTGGTGGCCCGTGATCTGAAGGCATACTCCAACCAGGGGGCCTATGGCTCCCACGGGCACAGCATCCTCTCCAAGGCCCTGACCTCCTTCCGCCAGCTCTACAGGGACGAGAAAGCCGTCCGGGTGGAGGGGTGGACGGTGTATACCAATATGGCGACCGCCGGCGCCATGCGCGGCTACGGCACGCCACAGTCGGTCTTCTGCATGGAGGCGATGGCCGAGGACTGCGCTCGGGTCCTGGGCATGGACCCCCTGGAGTACCGCAGAAAGAACATGATGCCCGTCGGCTTTCAGGACCCCTTCTCGAAGAACATCAACTACTACGACAGCTTTAATCAGTGCCTTGCCAAGGGCATGGAGTACATCGAGTGGGACAAGAAACGGGAGCTCTACAAAAACCAGACCGGCCCCATCCGCCGGGGCGTGGGCGTGAGCCTCTTCTGGTATAACACCGCCGTGTGGCCCATCTCTCTCGAAATTTCTTCCTGCCGTATGGTGCTCAACCAGGACGGCAGCATCCAGCTCCAGGTGGCCGAGACCGAGATCGGCCAAGGGGCCGATACGGCTTACGCCCAGATGGCGGCCGAGACCTTAGGCATCGACTACAAGGACGTCCACGTCATCTCCACCCAGGACACCGACGTGACCCCCTTCGGGCTGGGGGCCTACGGCTCCCGCCAGACCTATGTGGCGGGCATGGCCATCCGCCAGACTGCCGAGATGCTCAAAGAGAAGATTCTGAAATTTGCCTATGAGTATACCCGGATGCAGCCCTATAACATGGATATTGTAGATGGCAACATCGTCTGGAAGACCAGGGACAACCAGGTGCTCATGAGCCTGGGCGAGCTGGCCACGGAGGTGCTCTACTCTACCATCCACTCCTCCCACCTCACCGCCGAGAGCACCGCCCAGTGCAAGAGTAACGCCTACAGTTTCGGCTGCGCTTTCGCCGAGGTTGAGGTAGACCTCCCTCTGGGCAAGGTGAAACTCCTGGATCTCATCAATGTGCACGACTGCGGCACCCTCATTAATCCCCAGCTGGCGGCGGCCCAGGTCCACGGCGGTATGAGTATGTCCATCGGTTTCGGCCTTAGCGAACAGCTCCTCTACGATGAGAAGACGGGCAAGCCCCTCAACGATAACCTGCTCGACTACAAGCTCTCCACCATGATGGATCATCCCCATCTGGAGGCACAATTCGTGGAGAACCCGGAGCCTACCAGCGCTTACGGCACCAAGGCCCTGGGCGAGCCGCCCACGGTCCCCGCCGCACCCGCCATTCGCAACGCCGTCCTCAACGCCACCGGCGTGGCGATCAACACCCTGCCCCTAAACCCCCACCACCTCATCCCGGCTTTTAAGGAAGCGGGTCTGATTTGACGGCGCGGGAGCAATCGCAACCGGAAAGGAATTGGTTTTATGTACGATCTCGAAGCGCTGTATGAGGCCACCAGTGTCCCCCACGCCGTCGAGCTTCTGACCGAGCACCCTGAGGCCAAGATCATCGCCGGGGGCAGCGACGTACTCATTGAGATGCGCGCGGGCAAGCTGGCGGGCTGCACCTTGGTGAGTATCCAAGGGCTGGGCGAGCTGCGGGGCGTCTCTCTGGACCACGATGGGTCCTTGAAAATTGGACCCATGACCAGCTTCTCCCATATCACGAAGGATCCGCTCATCCAGAAGTATATCAACGTCCTGGGCGAGGCGGTGGACACTGTGGGCGGCCCGCAGATCCGCAACATCGGCACTATCGGCGGCAATACCTGCAACGGCGTCACCTCGGCCGACTCAGGCGCCACTCTGGTGGCCTGGGACGCGGTGATGGAGTATACCGGTCCCAATGGGGTGCGGAGACTTCCCATCAGCGAACACTATGTGAAGGCGGGAAAGGTGGCTCTGGAGCCCGGCGAGCTGCTCACCGCCATCTACATCCCGGAGGAGAGCTACCGGGACACTTACGGCAACTATATCAAGTACGCCATGCGCAATGCCATGGACATCGCCACTTTAGGGTGCAGCGTCAACGTGCGTCTCTCAGCGGACAAGAAGACTATCGAGCGCGCCCGACTTGCCTACGGCGTGGCCGGGCCGGTGCCTATGCGCGCCCCCAGCGCCGAGGCGGCGGTCAAGGGACTGCCGGTTTCCGAAGAGACGATAGAGGCCTTCGGCAAGGCCGCCCTGGCCGACGTGAACCCCCGCACCAGCTGGCGCGCCACGAAGGAGCTGCGGCTCCAGATGGTGGAGGAGCTGGCCAAGCGGGCGCTGCGGGAATCCATTCGTCTGGCGGGAGGTGCCCTATGATTCAGAGAAAATTGGTGCGCTGCACCATCAACGGCAAGGAGCGGGAGGCCATGGTGGACGTCCGCGCTTCCCTAACCGACATGCTGCGCAATGACTACTCTCTTACCAGCGTCAAAAAGGGCTGCGAGGTGGGCGAGTGCGGCGCCTGCAACGTGATTATCGACGGAGAGTGTTTTAACTCCTGCATCTACCTGGCTGCCTGGGCCGATGGAAAAAACATCCGCACGGTAGACAGCCTTCTGGGCCCTAACGGCGAGCTGTCCGAAATCCAGCAGATTTTCATCGACGAGGGTGCTGTTCAGTGCGGGTTCTGCACACCCGGCTTTCTCATGACGGCGGTGGAGATTTTGGAAAGCGGTAAGGAGTACACCAGGGAGGAGCTGCGCAAGCAGCTGTCCGGCCACCTATGCCGCTGCACCGGGTATGAGAACATCCTCAACGCGGTGGTCAAGGCGGTAGGTCTGGCCCAGAAACGCAGAGCTGCGGAGCAGAAGAACTAAGAGAAAAAAGAAAGGCGCCATCCCATTGGGACGGCGCCTTTCTTTTTTCTGTCTGTTTTAGCACTTCTCAAAAATGGTGGCGACGCCCATGCCGCCGCCGATGCAGAGGGTGGCGAGGCCACGCTTAGCGTCGGGGCGCTTCATCATCTCATGGAGAAGGGTGGTGATAATCCGGGCGCCGGAGGCGCCCACCGGGTGTCCCAGGGCAATGGCGCCGCCGTTGACGTTGACCTTGCTCATGTCAAACTCCAGGTCACGGCACACGGCAATAGACTGGGCGGCGAAGGCTTCATTTGCCTCGACCAGGTCCAGGTCGTCCACGGTGAGGCCGGCCTTTTTCAGGGCGTTGCGGGTGGCGGGTACGGGGCCATAGCCCATGATGGAGGGGTCCACGCCGCCCTGACCCCAGGAGATGAGCTTAAAGAGGGGTTTAAGGCCGTGCTTCTCTACCGCCTCGCCGGAGGCGAGAAGGACGGCGGCGGCCCCGTCGTTGATGCCGGAGGCGTTGCCCGCAGTGACGCGGCCGCCGTCGGACTTAAAGGCGGGCTTGAGCTTGGACAGGGCCTCCATGGTGGTGGCACGGGGATACTCGTCCTTGTCGAAGGGGACGCTCTCGCGCTTGACCTTCACCATGACAGGAACAATCTCCTCCTTAAACCGATCGGCGGCCAAGGCGGCGGCTGCCTTGTTCTGGGACTCGAGTGCGAAGGCGTCCAGCTCTTCGCGGGAAATATTCCACTGGTCGCAGATATTCTCGGCGGTGATGCCCATGTGGTAGTTGTTGAAGGCGTCGGTCAGCGCGTCATTGATCATGGTGTCGATAAGCTTGGCGTTGCCCATGCGGGCGCCGTACCGGGCGGTGGGGATGGCGTAGGGGGCGGCAGACATGTTCTCGGTGCCGCCGCACATCACCAGGTCGGCGTCGCCCACCTGGATGGCGCGGGCGGCCTCAATAACGCTCTTCATGCCGGATCCGCAGAGCATATTGATGGCGTAGGCGGGCACTTCCGCGGGGATCCCGGCGTTAATGGAGGCCTGGCGGGCCACGTTCTGACCCTGGGCGGCGGTGAGGATGCAGCCGAACATGACCTCGTCCAGCAGCTCGGGCTTGACATTGGCGCGGGCAAGGGCTTCCTTCATCACGACGGAGCCAAGCTGGGCAGCGGGGATGTCTTTCAGGGCGCCGCCAAAGGAACCCACGGCGGTACGGCAGGAGCTGACAACATAGACGTCTCTCATAGAATCTTGACCTCCAAAATGAATGTTTTTGTGCGGTATACTGAGTATACCTGACGAAAGGTCAAAATGCAAGAGGGAATACGTTAATTTATTAACGATAATTTCAACTCACATACCCGCTCTAATTGGCACATCAGCCAACAGCCTTGAGGACCGGCTCGGCCCTGGCGGTGGCGGCGTATTTCTCGCCGCCGTCCCGCCGCAGTTGCTCGGCCCAGGTTACGAGCTGGTCGTCGGAGTAGCCGAGCTCCCGTAGAACCTTCAGGGTCTCGGTGGAGGTGGTCTGGAGTGTGACGGTGATAGTCGTGCTCCAATCCCCGGATATGTCGGTTGCGAAGAAAGAGAAGTCCAGGTCATTATAGTAGCAGTTCTCGTACCGCTCGGCGTCCTCAAGGAGATAACGCCTGCCGATGCGCCCGGCGGCCATGTCGGCCTGGACGGCGGCAAGGAGCTTTTCCCGGTCGGCCTGGTCGGGGATGGCGACCGTGGAGTAGCTTTGCAGGGAGGCATCATAGATGGACAGCGAGGTGTACGCCAGCGATGCGCCCGCCTTAAGATCACCCCAATAGGATTGCTCCAGGGTGGTGGGGCGGTTGAGAAAATCGTCAAGGAGGGCTGTGACGGAGCCGGGGTCGGCAAGGTCATCGGCGTAGAGGGGAAGGCGGTATTCCCGGCGGATCTCTCGCCCATCGGTAAGGGTGTACCGGAGCATTAGGTCGGTGGTGGCGGTGTGTTGCAGGTCCGCCGCCGTGCCATCTGAGAGGGTGCCCTCCTGCCAGAAGGTGTCGTAGTTATTATAGGCGATCCTGGCAGTTTCGGCTCGGAGGGTGTTTTTGTTGGCGGATATAACGCCATGGAGTTGGAGGACCGCGTCTATGTCCGAGGAATCGGTGAGCGTGAGGACTGAGTGGCTGCCTGTGTCATAAGGCGCGGAGGAGATGCCGTAAAAAGTGACCGAGGCCACTTCACTCCGCTTGGGGGGATCATTAAAGCCAAAGAGGTCCAGATCGGTAATAACGTATGCGGCAACCAGCACCAAGGAGAAGGCGAGGAGCCCTTTCCACGACCGGGAAAAGACCCTAAAGCTCTTTTTCAGGAGCATGTCGGCGGCGTAATAGCCCACCGCGCCCCAGAGAATGAGGGGGATGAGGATGGCCCACCGCTGGGCGGGAAAGATGCCATTGAACTGCGTGTAGAACCAGGAACCTACCGCCACGGCGGAACAGAAGGCCACACCGTATTTGAACACGGGCCGCACCTGCCGGACGGAGACGATGTCCCCAGCCGCCTCCAGCCGCCGTTTACGGTAGAGGAGGAGGGCGGCCGCGGTGAGTACCACGCCCACCAGCGCGTAGAGCAGGATGGCGGGCATATGGACAAGGTAATAGATGCCGCTCGCTGTTGTGTCATAGAGTTCGCCGCGCATGAGGGTGACCGCAGGGGTAAACCAGTTAACCACCGTATCAATCCAGGTGGTGCCCCAGAAACCGAAGAGGAGCTCCTGCAGAAGACTTCCCACGACGGTGGAAACGCCCATGACCAGGAAGTTGAGAATGCCGTAAAACACCGGCAGGGCCAAGAGATTGCCCGTGAACATGGAGCAAAAGACGGCGAAAGAATAGAAGAACAGGCACACAAGGCTCTCAGCCGCCAGCCAGAGGACGACGGTGCTGGGGGATTGGTGCCCACCCGCAAGCAGTGTAAGGAAGAAAACCACCACATGGGGCACAAGCAGGAAGGAGAGACCCGAGAGGTAGTTGGTGAGGAATAGGCCTTCCCGAGTGACGGGCAGGGAGTGCATAAGCTGGACGCTCCTGTTGTTATATAGGTAGGAGAAGACCGCCATGGCGCAGGCTGCGCCATAGATCAGAGCCACGCCCACGCCAAAGTTCAGGAGTTGCAGCGGCACTTCCGGATCCCAGCCGTTGTTGAGGATCATCAGGGGCATGAGGAGCCAGAGGACAAGATAGCTTCCCCAGATGGGCCAGAAACGGGCAATGTTCTTGCGGAAAAGGGTGGAATTAAAGCACGATTTCACGGACCGCATAGTCCTCACCTCCCAGCTCATAAATAAAGATTTCCTCCAGTGTCAGGGGCAGGGCTTCCATCAGAATGGGGGCGTAGACCGCCAGGCGGTTGGTTACCTCGGCAGCGCTGCCGCGGACGATGAGGGTATGGATGCGGCCTACCTGGGATACGTTAAGAACCTCCAGGTCATCGGGCAGCCCCGGCATTTCCCGCTCCTTGAAGACCACCTGCATCTTTACCAGGTTTTCCTGCAGATCGGAGAGGCTCCGCTCGATGAGAACCTTCCCCCGGGAGAGGATACCCACATGGTCGCACACATCCTCCAGCTCGCGCAGGTTATGGGAGGAGACCAGCACCGTGGTGCCATGCTCCGCCACATCGCCCAGAAGGAGGCCCCAGACCTGACGGCGCATGACGGGGTCTAACCCGTCCACCGGTTCGTCCAGCACCAATATCTCAGGGCGGCAGCACAGGGCCAGCCAGAAGGCGGCCTGCTTCTGCATCCCCTTGGATAGGCGGCGGATGGGCTGCTTCTCGTTCACGTTGGTAAACACGTCCCGCAGGGCCTGGTACCGGGATTGGTCAAACTTGGGGTAAAAGCCCCGGTAGAAGGACGCCATATCCTTGGTGGAGGCGGAGAGGAAGTAGTAGAGGTCGTCAGGGATGCCGGAAATGCGGGCCTTCACCGCAGGGTTTTCATAGACGGCCTGGCCGTCCACTGTCACGGAGCCGGAGTCCTGCCGCCACACGCCGGTGACGTGGCGCAAGAGGGTGGACTTGCCCGCGCCGTTGGGCCCCACCAGCCCATAGACCGACCCGGCGGGCACCGTCATGGTGAGGCCGTCCAGGGCGCGGAAACCGTCGAAGCCCTTGACCAGGTCCTTTACTTCAATCATACTGATTCCTCCTTCTTCCCGGCCGCCAGCACCCGCTGGGCCAGTTCCTCCGGGCTCATACCCAGAAAGAGAAGCTCGGCGGCGGTGGCGTCAAATTGACTGAGCAGCGTACCACGCCGCGGCGTGCCGGCGCTAGTGGGAAGGGCGGCGAAGGAACCCTTGCCCGCCTGGGTGGATAGATAGCCCTCCCCCTCCAGACTCTCGTAAGCCCGCTGGATGGTGTTGGGGTTGATGGCAAGGGAGGCGGCCAGGGAACGGACCGAGGGGAACTGCTCTCCGGGCTGTATGGCCCCCGACACGACTAAGTGCCGCAGGCCGTCCTTTACCTGTTCGTAGATGGGACGGGCGTCCCGTGCGTTGAGACTAAACATGGCGGCGTCTCCTTTCAGAGATGGAGAAACTGTATGAGCTGGGATAGTACAGTCAGAATATCAGCCCGCGTCACATATTGTCAACGGGCCAAAACTTAAGATTCTATAACTTTTTGTTTTAAACTTATTTTTTCCACATGACAAACGCTTTATTAGAGGTTATAATGTGGGCACCACATCCCAATGAAGGAGGGCTTTATGGCGATGACCATTGTGGACGAGAAGAACTGGAGCTGTTTTCTGTACTGCATCGGCGGCCTGCTGGCTACGGACGAGGTACAGTCTATGAAGAAGATCCGCCATCATCCCGGTACGTCCTGCTACGAGCACTCGGTCTTCGTCTCCTACACCGCGTTTCGGCTGGCGCGGCGCTGGGGGCTTGACTATCGGGCTGCAGCCCGGGCGGGTCTGCTCCACGACCTCTACTTATACGACCCCCATGACCGCTCGGCTTACCAGGGCAACCAGTGCTTTGCCCACCCCAAGGCTGCCCTCCGCAACGCCGATGCCCTGGTGGGGGGCCTGACCGAGAAGGAGAAGAACATCATCATCTCCCATATGTGGCCCCTGGCCCGGTACATGCCCAGATACAGGGAGGCCTACGTGGTAAACCTGGCCGACAAGCTCTGTGCCACCGCCGAGGTGCTGGGCTACTGGCGGCGCTCCCCCGTGAAGCGCATCGCGATGGCGGCTTAAAGCCCCATGCCGTACTGTCCTCCGGCGATCCCCGAGCGGACCGCCGGAGGACTTTTTTGTCCGATTGTCCACGTCAGAAAGACGGGAAGGCCCGGGCAGTGGCGGGGAAACTTTGTGCAGAATCCTAATCGTAAGCAAAATACGCATAAATTTTGAAATTTACGTGCATTTATGGGAGAGTCTTGCTATAATAGGAACATAGCAGTACATAACCCCACATTTTTTGATCGAGGTGACCTTTATGGAGCCTGCGGGCGCCATTATTTTCCTGCCTAGGGAGGGCGGCAAGGAGCCGACCCTTTTGAAAACACTCCTCTTCCAGCCGGGCGCGGTCTGGCTTGCCGAGGCGTTGAAGGCCCACGGAGTAAAGCGTTTCTTTGTGGTATGCCAGGACGGGGACCGGGAGGCTGTTGCCGCCTGTTTCCCCCAGGATACGGAGCTGGTTACCGAGGGCTCACCCGACGCATCCGAAAAACTCTCCGCCTTTTTGAATGCCCAGGAGGGTGAGGTAGCGGTGCTTACCAGGCCGGCGCTGCTGTCCTATCCCGCGCCGGGGCAAGCGGTTGCGGCTATGAGCGACCACCCGGAGGCTGGGTTATATACCATCTCCGCCGCCGCGCTGGCGCAGGAGCTGGACGAGGGCAAGGAATTTGCTGCCGCCCTCGCAGATCAGGGCAACCGAGAGGGCCTTGCCAAGCAGGCCGTTCCTCTGCTCGATTCCTCCGGCGAGGACTGGATGAGGAATGAGATGTACGCCCGCCAGTTTACCTCCCGGCGGCTCATCAACCAAGGCGTACGCCTGATCGACCCCAATGCCGTCTGTGTCGACCCTACCGTCACCGTGGGCGAAGGCACCGTCATTCTCCCCGGCACCATCCTCCGGGGACGGACAGTTATCGGCAAAAGCTGCGAGATCGGCCCCAACGCCATGATAACCGACTGCACCGTGGGGGACCGCGTGGTGGTCAATGCCTCCCAGCTCAACGAGAGCGTCATTGAGGACGGCGTGAAGATTGGTCCCTTTGCCTACATCCGCCCCAACTGCCACGTGGGGCCGGGGGTCAAGGTGGGGGATTTTGTGGAGCTGAAGAACTCAACCATTGGGCCGGAGACCAAGATCTCCCACCTCACCTATGTGGGTGACTCCGACGTGGGCAGCCATGTGAACTTTGGCTGCGGCACCGTCACCGTGAACTACGACGGCTCCGCGAAATTCCGCACCACCATCGGGGACGGGGCGTTCCTGGGGTGCAACACCAATCTGGTGGCCCCCGTCAAGGTGGGGGTTGGGGCCTATACCGCCGCAGGAAGCACCATCACCGACGATGTGCCGGACGACAGCCTGGCCATCGCCCGCAGTCTCCAGGTCAACAAGAAGCAGTGGGCGCTCAAACGGCGCAAGCGTAATTCATAAGGACGCGCGTTCATCAATTAAAAACCTTTCCCTTCAGCCTGTAGCGTGTATCTGAAATTGTCAAAACGCCGTCTGGCGGGTCTGCCAATTCTCAGATGCGCCCATCCAGGCGGAGGGTTTTATGAAAAGATAAAAAACACGAGAGGATGTTTTAGAAGATGATCGCACATGGTAAGGACATCAAAATCTTCGCTGGCAACTCCAACCGCCCTTTAGCGGAGGCCATCTGCCGTGAGATCGGCCTGGAGCTGGGCAACGCGGAGGTGGGGGCGTTCTCCGATGGGGAGAACTTCGTCTCTATCTACGAGACCGTCCGGGGCAGCGACGTGTTTGTGGTCCAGTCCACTTGCCAGCCCGTCAACGATAACCTGATGGAGATGCTCATCATGATCGACGCGCTGCGCCGGGCCTCCGCCGGGCGCATCACCGCCGTCATTCCCTACTTCGGCTACGCCCGGCAGGACCGCAAAGCCAAGCCCCGTGACCCCATTTCGGCAAAGTTGGTGGCGAATCTGATTACCCGTGCCGGGGCGGATCGGGTACTGACGATGGACCTGCACGCTTCCCAGATCCAGGGCTTCTTTGATATCCCCGTGGACAATCTCTTCGGCAACCCCATCTTCGCCCACCACTTCGCCGAGCGGTTCGGGGACGACCATGACAACACCGTCGTCGTCTCGCCCGACGTGGGTAGCGTTGCCCGGGCCCGCACCTTCGCCCAGAAGCTGGGCATGGGTCTCGCCATCGTGGACAAACGCCGCCAGAAGGCCAACTCCTCTGAGGTCATGAACATCATCGGCGATGTGCGAGACAAGCGGGTCATCCTATTTGATGACATGGTGGACACCGGTGGGTCCCTCTGCGGCGCGGCCCAGGCCCTGGTTGAGCTGGGCGGAGCTACCGAAGTATACGCCTGCGCATCCCATGGCGTCCTCTCCGGCCCGGCGGTGGAGCGCATTGAGAAAAGTGTCATCAAGGAAGTCTTCTTCCTCGACACTATTCCCCCCCGTACCGATGTAAAATGTGATAAGCTCAAATACATCTCGGTGGCCCACCTCTTTGCCGACGCCATCGAGCGAATTTATGAGGAGATCTCGGTCTCCAAGCTCTTCTCCTAAAAAAGAATGACGACAGGAAGGGCGGGGGCTTGCCCCCGCCTGTTTCCGTCTGTGAGGTTTATTATGCTGTTTGGCAAGAAGACGGGGGGCGCCGCGTGGCTATTGGTTTGCCTGGGTAATCCCGGCGACCAATACGAGGGCACCCGCCATAATGTGGGCTTTCAGGTGGCCGATGAGATCGGCGAGCGGGCCCGGATACCCATTCAAACGCTGAAATTCCGTGCCCTCACCAACACCTGCGAGCTGGGGGGCGAAAAAGTCCTGATCATGAAACCGGTGACCTATATGAACCTCTCCGGTGAGGCGGTGCGCCAGGCGGCGGACTTCTACAAGGTCCCGCCGGAGCGGGTGCTGGTGGTGTCGGACGACGTGTCCCTCCCCGTGGGCAAGCTGCGCGTCCGCTCCGGCGGCTCGGCGGGAGGGCACAACGGCCTCAAAAGCATCATCAGTCACCTGGGCAGCGAGGAGTTTCCACGGGTGAAGATTGGGGTGGGGGAGAAACCCCACCCGGACTACGACTTAGCCGACTGGGTACTGGGCAAGTTCACCGGAGAGGACAAAAAGGCCGTGGATGCCGCCGTCAAGCGGGCCGCCGATGCGGTAGAGTGCGTTATCAAGGATGGCATGGACAAGGCCATGAACAAGTATAACTAGAGAGGGGCAGGAGCGTGAAGAGCTGGATCATCGACCATGCGCGGGGATTTTACTGGGGAGTGGTACTTTTCTTTGCGTTTCTGGCCGTTGGCCTCTATGTGGCGGAGGTGGTGAGCGCTCCGGCGGGGCTCGCGCTCTACCTCGCTTGCAGTCTTGGGGCGGCCTTCCTTCTAAATTTCTCGGCGTTTCGGAAGTTAAGGGCCACGATCAAGCAGTTGGACGACGCGTGTGACCCGGTGCCGTTGCTGGAGCTCTCGCGGAGCGTCCTGCGGCAGAACCCCAAGAGCGTCACCTTTGGGTTGAATCTGGGCCTGACACTGATCCTTCTGAACAAAAAGGACGAGAGCAGGACGGTACTCGAACCGCTGGAGGAGAACAGGCGCTTGTGGAAAAAGCCGGCCCTGACTCAGTTGTACTGCATTTGCCGCGCCGACGTAGCGCCTGTGGAGGCGGCGGGCGACTGGCTGGACCGGATGGAGCGCGAGTCGGCCGGGGCGCCTAATATAAAACAAGTCCTGGAGGAGCAGCGGGCCACGCTGGCCCTCCGCCGGGGGGAGACCGAGGGCCTGGAACCCATTTTCCTTGACCGGCTGGAGCGTGCGCAAAATCTTCGAATCATGGTAGCTTGGCATTTTGAACTGGGCAAGCTCTGCCTGCTCCAGGGCCGCAAGGGCGAGGCCGCCGAGCATCTAAACTACGTAGCTGACCAGGGCAACAAGCTCCATATCCGCACCGAGGCGGAGGAGCTGCTGGGAAAGCTTTAGGGCTGCCGCCCGCATAGGCTGCGATGGGCACCTAAGCATATTTGCCTATGAGACCATACAATGCAGACGACACCGCCGTCATCGTCAATCTTTTTGCCCTTATACCCCCGCTGATTTTTAAAATCGGCGGGTTTGTGCGCGTTCTAAATTTCCAAATTTTTCTAAAATAGAGGTGAGCCCATGCGGCAACTGATTTCAGCGGTCTCCGCGGTGCCTGAGTTTCAAACGCTGGCGGCGGCCATCGACAACGGGGCCTGCCCGGTAGCGTTCACGGGCCTGGGACAGGTGCACCGGGCGCATATGGCGGCGGGCATTTGGCAGACCCAGGGGCGCAGTATCGTGGTGATCTGCGCCGATGACACCGAGGCCGAGCGCATGGCGAAGGAGCTGGCCGCCTTCACAGGGGAGGCCGTGCGGACCCTGACGGCCCGTGAGTTCACCTTCCACAACGCGGCGGTGGTCTCCCGTCAATGGGAGCATAAGCGCCTCTCGGTCCTCCGAGCCCTGGCGGCGGGGGAGTGTCCCATTTTGGTGGCTACGGTGGAGGGCCTCTTACAGCGCACCATGCCCAAGACCCTGCTCACCCAGGCTTCTCTCACCCTCCGGCTGGGGCAGAGCTATGACCTGAACGAGCTAACCGAGACGTTGGCCGCCGCCGGGTACTCCCGGTGCGAGCAGGTGGAGGGCGTGGGCCAGTTCGCCATACGGGGCGGCATCCTGGATTTTTTCTCTCCCACCCACGACCAGCCCGTCCGGTGTGAGTTCTTCGGGGACGAGGTGGACTCGCTGGGCCTCTTCGACGTATCCACCCAGCGGCGGACCGAGCAGCTCCAGGAGACCGAGCTCCTGCCCGCCGCCGAGGTGCTGCCCCAGTTCGCCCCCGGTGGATACGCGGGGCTGATTGAGGCGATGGAGGGCCTCATCCATCGTGTAGGCAAACGCCGGGGCGACCAGACCGCCCTTTTAAAAACGCTGGAGGAGGATCGGGAGCGCCTGGCCCAGACCACCTCCTTCCCGGCCCTGGACCGTTATTTGGCCTTGGTTTATCCCCAGATGGCGACGGCGGCGGACTACCTGCCCGAGGACGCGGCGGTCTTTTTCTCCGAGAGCCCCCGGGTGGCCGAGCGGGCGAAAAACTACCTCTGGCAGCTGGACGAGGATGCCAAGGCGCTGATGGAGAGCGGCCTGCTGGCCGGGGAGCTGGCAAGCTTCGCCCGAAACTTTGAGGAGCTGTGCGGTGTGCTGGACGGGTGGCCAGTGGGCTATCTCGACTCCTTCGTAGGGGCCCAGTACCCCCGGAAGCCCCGGACCCTGCTGAACATGCTTGCAAAGCAGCTCCCCAGCTATGGGGCAAGCCTTGAGACCGCCGTATCCGACCTGAGCCATTACATGGGCGAAGGGTTCGCCACGGTGGTGCTGGTATCCAGCGAGCAGCGGGCGCTAAATCTCCAGAGCTTATTGAGAGAACAAAAACTCCGCTCCGCCGTGGACTTCACCCTCCACGACCTGCCGGGTCCCGGCAAGGCCGTCATCGCCGTAGGGGGTCTCTCATCAGGGCTTGAATACCCCGGTATCCGTTTTTCCATCCTCACTGAGGGGCAGGCGGTCACCGGGAAAAAGCAAAAGCCCAAGGCGGCCACCAACCGACAGAAATTGGGCTCCTACGCAGACTTGTCTATTGGGGACTTGGTGGTCCACGAGCACCACGGCGTCGGCCGCTACCAGGGCATGATGAAAATGCCGGTGGATGGGGTAGAGAAGGACTATGTAAAGATTGCCTACGCCGGGGCAGACGTGCTCTACGTCCCGGCTACCCAGCTCGATTTGGTGAGCAAATACATCGGCGGCGGGGAGAACGCGGCTGAGACCAAAAAACTCTCCAAGCTGGGGGGTGCGGACTGGGAGCGTGCCAAGGCCAAGACCAAGAAGGCGGTGCAGGACCTGGCGAAGGGCCTCATCCAACTCTACGCACGGCGACAGCGTGTGCCCGGGTTCGCCTTTTCTCCTGATTCCCCCTGGATGAAGGAATTCGAGGAGCAGTTTGAGTACAGTGAGACCGAGGACCAGCTCCGGTGTATCGCCGAGATCAAGGCCGACATGGAGGTCCCCCGGCCAATGGACCGCCTTCTCTGCGGCGACGTGGGATACGGCAAGACCGAGGTGGCCTTCCGCGCCATCATGAAGTGCATTTTGGACGGCAAGCAGGCGGCGATTCTGGTGCCCACCACTGTCCTCGCCCGCCAGCACTTTCTCACCGCCCGGCAGCGGTTTGCCCGCTATCCGGTGGAGATTGAGACGGTATCTCGTTTCCGCACCCCCGCCCAGATGAAGGAGACCCTGCGAAAGCTCAAGGAGGGGGGCGTGGACCTGCTCATTGGCACCCACCGGCTCCTCCAGAAGGACGTGCAGTGGAAGGACTTAGGTCTGGTGGTGGTGGACGAGGAGCAGCGTTTCGGCGTCACCCACAAGGAGAAACTGAAGGAGCTTTCCGGCCAGGTGGACGTGCTTACACTCTCGGCAACCCCCATTCCCAGGACGCTGAACATGGCCCTCTCCGGTATCCGGGACATGAGCAGCCTGGAGGAGCCGCCCTCCAACCGCCAGCCTGTCCAGACCTACGTGCTGGAGCACGACTGGTCGGTCCTGGGGGACGCCATGCGCCGGGAGGTGGAGCGAGGCGGCCAGGTCTATTACCTGCACAACCGGGTGGAGTCCATCTCCCGCACCGCCGGGCGGATCCGGGAGATGTTGGGGGAGGAGGCTTCCGTCGCCATCGCCCACGGGCAGATGACCCAGGAGGAGCTCAACGAGGTCATGCAGCGCATGAGTGAAGGGGAGGTTCAGGTGCTGGTATGCACCACCATCATCGAGACCGGTATCGATATCCCCAACGTAAACACCCTCATCATCGAAGACGCGGACAAGATGGGCCTCGCCCAGCTGCACCAGATCCGGGGCCGGGTGGGGCGTTCTAACCGCCGGGCCTACGCCTATATGACCTTCCGCCATGGCAAAGTGCTCAGCGAGGTGGCCTCAAAGCGCCTCTCCGCCATTCGGGAGTTCGCCGAGTTCGGCTCGGGGTTTAAGATCGCAATGCGGGACCTGGAGATCCGGGGCGCGGGCAATGTGCTGGGGCCGGAGCAGTCCGGGTTCCTTATGAGCGTGGGGTATGATATGTACCTCAAGCTGTTGGAGGAGGCTGTTTTGGAGGAGCGCGGCGAGAAACCGGAGCGACAGACCGAGTGCGCCGCCGACCTTACGGTCACCGCCTCCATCCCCGACCGGTACGTGCCCTCTCCGGAGCAGCGGATGGATCTCTACCGCCGAATCGCCGCCATCCGCAGCGAGGAGGAGGCCGACGACCTGATTGATGAGCTCATTGACCGGTACGGCGACCCGCCCAAGGGGGTCAATAACCTCATCTCAGTGGCCCTCATGCGCTCCGACGCGGCCCGCTGCGGCATCTCGGAGATTGCCCAGAAGGGAATGAATTTGAATTTCCAGCTCTCCTCCTTCGAGCTGGAGCGGGTGAGCAGACTCTGCGCACAGGAGAAGTACAGGAGCAAGCTTCTTTTCTCCGCGGGGGAAAAGCCCTATCTGTCTTTGCGGCTCAAAAAGGGCGAGGACGCCTTGAAATTGGGCCGCAAGCTGGTAGAGGATTACGCCAAGACGGGGGAGTGAGGAGCGGATGGAGGACAGTGACGGAGCCCGGACGGACTCACTTCGCCTAGGTGATAGAATGAAGAGAAAAGGGCCTCCACGGGCCCACAGACCTGTAGGGAATTGTAAACAATTCAAAAACCCGGCGGGGTTTCGGTTGAGATTTTGGTTTCGCGGTGGTATGATGGTACAAGTTTTCCGAGTTTTAAGGAGGGCACTATGAAAAATTGGAAGAAACTACTGGGGCTGGGCTTGTCCGCCGCCCTAATGGTGGGTGCGCTGGCGGGCTGCACTTCGAACGGCGATGGCCAGCCCACGGGTACTCCCAGTCCCACTGCATCCGCCGCTGTGGACGAGGTGCCCCTTGTGGCCACCGAAGACTCGGTGCAAGCGGTAGTAGGCATCCCCGGCGATACCGTCATGTTTACCGTGAACGGCGAGAACATCACAGCCGCGGAGCTCTATTACTGGATTGCCGCGTCGGTGGAGCGGGTGGGCTACTATAACTTCGGCAGTGTTGATGCCATCGACTGGACCGCCGAGCAGGATGGGCAGACCATAGCTGCATTCATTTTGGAGGACGCCAAGCAGACCGCCATGTTTTACCGGCTTATTGAGATCGAGGCCAAGAAGGCCGGGATCACCATGAGCGATGAGAACAAGGCCGAGCTCCAGGACCAGATCGGCCAGTACGTTGCCCAGCTGGGCGAGGACGGGTACGCCAACCGCCTCCAGCAGATCTGCCTGTCCGACGAGGAATTCCGCCACATGATGGAGATCAGCTATCTATATACCGACATGCAGGACTACCTTTACGGCGAAAACGGCCAGACTCCGCCCACCAGTGAGGAGCTCATCGCCAAAGCGGAGGACGAGGGCCTGATGCTGGCAAAGCACATTCTCATTAAGACAGTGGACGCCGCCGGGACGGAGCTCTCTGAGGAGGAGCAGGCTGCAGCCAAGACCAAGGCTGAGGGCCTCCTCACCCAACTGCGGGCCGTGGAGGGGGACGAGCAGCAGAAGCTTTTCGACCAGCTGATGGAGGAGAACAGCGAGGACGGGCGCAACACCGACGGCACTTTGGCTGCCCCCGATGGCTACCTCTTCGGCACCGGCGAGATGGTCCAGGAGTTTGAGGATGCTACCGCCGCCTTGGAATATAACCAGATCAGCGATCTTGTTAAGACCTCTTACGGGTACCACATCATCCTTCGTCTGCCCCCCGACAACGCCGATATGCGCGACAAGTGGGTGAGCGCCAAGATGGAGGAGACCACCGATAGCTGGCTATCCGCCGCCCAGGTGGTGGATAGTGATGAGATGGGAAAAATTGATGTGAAGGCCTTTTACGACGCGCTGACCACCTACCGCGCCAGTCTGACGGCAGCCGAAGCGACCCCGACTCCCACCGAGACGGCTCCCACCGAGACGACCCCCGCCGCGACTACCACGCCCAGCCCCACCAACTAAGGAAAGTAAGGAAAAGGACAGCGGCAAGGCCGCTGTCCTTTTTTGGTCAAGAGCCTTAATTTGACGGAGTCTCTGCTACTGGCGAAGTTTTTCTCCGGTTTTTCAAACAATAGACAGAATAACTAAAACGGATGCTTGTGTACTTCGGCGGAAGTTTTAGTTATTACTATATCTACCGATGAAAAAATGGAGGGAAATTTATGCTGGAGAAGGACGAATTTAACCGCGAGTTTGGCAGACGGGTCAAGCTGGCGCGCAAGGCTGCAAAGCTGAAGGGCGAAAAGGCGGCGGAGGATGCCGGGATCACGCCGCAGTTTTTGTCCGATGTGGAGTGTGGCAAGAAGGGCGTAAGCAACTATAACGTGGCCCGGCTGGCGCTGGCTTTGCACGTCAGCGCCGACTATCTGCTCTTCGGCAGGAGCGACGGGAACGAGGAGAGGGACATGGTGGCTGAGCGCTTGGCGGCTCTGCCGCCCGCCATCCGGGAGATGGCGGAGGAGGTCCTCGGTTATACCCTTGACATCATACAGGGAAACATTCCGCGATGACCCGGAGGGGGGAAGACCATGGGGAGAAGAATACGAGTGCTGATCGTGGAGGACAACCGCTCCACCTGTGCCCTGTTGCGGGCGTTCCTCGGGCAGATGGAGGGTCTGACGGTCTGCGGCGAGGCCCACGATGGCAGAGAGGGGCTGCGCCTCCTCGGGGAGACAGGAGCCGACCTGGTGCTGCTGGACCTCATCATGCCGGGACTGGATGGCCTGGGCTTTCTGGAGGCACTTAAGGACGGGCCCATAGAAAAGCGGCCCAAGGTGGTTGTGCTCTCCGGCGTGGGGTCGGACGAGTTTGTCCAGCGGGCCATCCGCCTGGGTGCCAGCTACTATCTGATGAAACCGGTCTATCTGGAGGAGCTGGACGCCCGGCTCAGCGCGCTCTTTCCTGAAGAGAATGAGGAGGACGATCGCCCGGGCAAAAGCGCTTGGTTTCTCCTCCGGCTTGGGGCTAACCGGGACTGCCTGGGATTTCGCTTTGCCTGCCGGGGCGCGGAGCTTCTTACCGAGCTGGGGGAGGAGGTACAGATGAAGGAAATCTATCTCCGAGTTGCGGGGGAGTGTGCCACCAGCTGGTCCTGCGTGGAGCGAAACCTCCGTACCACCATTCGCCAAGTTCATACCGCGGGAACCGCCCTCTACCGGGACCGACTGGGCTTTCCGGCCGACGAGAGGCAGCCGGACAACAGCGCATTTCTCCGGGCTCTGGCGAGAGCGCTGGGGTAGCCACGCGAAAAAGACGCTCATAATTTTCCCTCTCCGCCCATAGATATGGGACAGGCCGCAAGGACAAGGGCCGGATGCAAAAAAGGAGAGACGTCTATGAGCGCGTGGCACAATAAGACAATAGCCCGGACTCTGGCTGAATTGGAGACAAGCCGGGACAGCGGCCTCGCCCCCCGGGAAGCGGAGCGGAGGCTGGGACAGTATGGGCGCAACGAGCTGGAGCGCACCGGGCGCAAGAGTCTGCTGGTGCGTTTCCTAAGCCAGATGAAAGACCCCATGATTTTGGTTCTCCTGGCGGCTGCGGCCCTCTCACTCTGGGCCAGCGGGTTCGAAGACTGGCTGGATGCGGTGATTATCCTAGTCATTGTGGTGGTAAACGCCATCATCTCCATCTCTCAGGAGAACAGCGCCGAGCGGGCGCTGGAGGCCCTGCGTGAAATGTCCGCCCCGCTGGCGAAGACGGTGCGGGGCGGCACCCTTTGCCGGGTGGAGACCGCCCTGCTGGTTCCCGGCGACATCATCCTGCTGGAGGCAGGGGACTTGGTGCCCGCCGATGCCCGAATTCTGGAGTGCTCCAGCCTAAAAGCGGACGAGAGCGCCATGACGGGGGAGTCGGTTCCCGTCACCAAGGGGGCGCTGGAGCCCCTGGGGGAGGAGACTCCGCTGGCCGACCGGAGGAATATGGTTATCTCCTCCACCGTTATCACCAATGGGCGCGCCCGCTGCGCCGTTACCGGCACGGGGATGGACACCGAGGTTGGCCGAATCGCGGGTCTCCTCCTTGGTGAGGCGGACCCGGACACGCCGCTCCAGCGGAAGATGGCCGAGATATCCAAGGTGCTCTCCTTCGTGTGCCTATGCGTCTGCGCCGTCATGTTCGGCATCGGCCTTCTCCAGCACAAGGATGTGCTGGACATGTTCATGACCGCCGTGGCTCTGGCGGTAGCCGCCATCCCGGAGGGTCTGCCCGCCATCGTCACCATTGTGCTGGCGCTGGGGGTCTCCCGCATGGTGAAGCGGGGAGCCATTGTGAAAAAGCTCCCGGCGGTAGAGACCCTGGGATGCGCTAGCGTTATCTGCTCGGACAAGACTGGGACCCTCACCCAGAACAAGATGACGGTGGTGGATATCTGGACGGCCCGCCGGGGGGACCGGGGCCTGGCCCTCACCATCGGCACGCTGTGCAGCGACGCGGCGCTGGCCTACGGCCCCGGCGGCAGCCTTACCACTGGGGATCCCACTGAGACCGCAATCGTGGAGGCCGCATTCAAGGATGGCCTTGACAAAAACAAGCTGGAGGCCGAGGCCCCCCGCCGGGGGGAGCTGCCCTTCGACCCAGAGCGTAAACTAATGAGCACCGTTCACCCCCGGGCGGGGGGCGGGTACCGGGTCTGCGTCAAGGGTGCGCCCGACGTGCTGCTGCACCGCTGCCGGGCTACCTCCGGCGGGGAGATACTCACCTCCTTTAAGGCCCATGAGGTGGGGAAGGTGAACGAGAACATGGCTGAGCGTGCACTTCGGGTGCTGGGCGTGGCCTATAAGGACCTGGAGCTGTTGCCCAGAGACTTTACCACCGACACGCTGGAACAGGGCCTCACCTTTGTAGGGCTGATCGGGATGATTGACCCGCCCCGCAAGGAGGTCAAGGCCGCCGTGGCCCAGTGCTACGCCGCAGGTATCCGCCCCGTAATGATCACCGGGGACCATAAGCTTACCGCCGTGGCCATCGCCAAGGAATTGGACATCTTCCGGCCCGGCGACCTTGCCATCACCGGCGAGGACTTGGACTTCATGCCCCAGGAGCTGCTGGAGAAGGACGTGGAGCGGTTCGCCGTCTACGCCCGGGTCTCCCCAGAGCATAAGATGCGCATCGTCAAGGCCTGGCAGAAGAAGGGCAACGTGGTCGCCATGACGGGGGACGGCGTGAACGATGCCCCCGCTCTCAAGGCCGCCGACATCGGCTGCGCCATGGGTATCTCGGGTACCGACGTTGCGAAGGGTGCCGCCGACATGATCCTGACCGACGACAATTTCGCAACCATCGTCTCGGCGGTGGAACAGGGCAGGGGCATCTATGCCAATATCCGCAAGGCAATCCACTACCTCCTCTCCTGCAATATCGGGGAGATTTTGACTATCTTCCTCGCCACTGCCTTTGACTTCCACCAGATGCCCCTGGTGCCCGTGCAGCTCTTATGGCTCAACCTGGTCACCGACAGCCTGCCCGCCCTGGCCCTGGGAGTGGAGAGCGTGGAGGACGGCGTCATGGACCAGAAACCACGGGACGGACGGGAAAGCCTCTTCGCCCACGGGTTCGCCGGGCGGCTCGCCTGGCAGGGGGCCATGGTGGGGGCCCTTACCCTAGCGGCCTATTTTTTGGGGGAATACGTTCTCTCTGATCCCGGCATGGCCAGCGCCACGGCAAACACGATGGCCTTTGCCACCCTGACCATGTGCCAGCTCTTCCACGCCTTCGACGTGCGGAGCGAGCGGGCAAGCCTTTTCCACATAGGTGTCTTCTCCAACAGCGCCATGAATAAGGCCTTTCTGGTGGGCATGGCGATGCAGCTGGCCGTCCTATGCGTACCGCCGCTCCAGGCAGTCTTCTCCACCGTGCCTATGAGTCCCGTTGAGTGGGCCGTGGTGCTGGGCCTGGCGGTGACCCCCCTGGTGGTATGCGAGCTCGTCAAGGCAATCCGCCGCCTGAAGAAATAAGAGAGCGCCCCGGCCATTTGACCGGGGCGCTGTTTCTATCATAAATTATTGGGCGGGCTCGACGACCGCAGCGGCGTCGATAACCTCGGTCGGCTCGGCGTCCTCCGAGGGGACCTCACGGATGAGAATGAACGGGGTGAGCTGGCGATCCTGCCCCGCGGGGTTGTCCCGGATGAGGTTCAGCAGCTCCTTGTCGCTCTGGGTGAGACTGGCGCAGTGGCCCAGCATCTCTACGTTCAGATCGTTCGCGTCCACGATCATGGAGAGGATGCCGGTTTTTTCATAAATTTCATCGCATACGCCGGCGGGGTTTTCAGGGATGCGCACGCCCATGTGAGCGTACTCGGGGATCTCGTGCCCATAGAACCCGTCGAGACCGGAGACTTCCTGGCCCAGCATGACATAGAAGGTGCCCTTCTTGCCCCGCAGCTTGTCAAACGCGGCGCACACGGCGGCCCACAGTACTTTGCCCAGGCCGCACACATTGATGGCAAATTGCATTTTGACGGGCAGGCCCATGCCGGGGCCTGCTGAGGTCTGGTGTACAAACCGGGACAAGAGCTTGGCCCAAAAACCGGGCTTTACCTGCGCCTCGGTCACCACACGCTTTTGGCACATGGCGATAACCTTTTCGCTCATGGACAGAATATCCCCCTCCTGATAGTGAGGGCGTACATACTGCTCCATCAAATCAATGTAGCTCTCGCCTACCTGGACGAAGTGGGTTTGAATGGCGTGGCGGGCGTAGGTCTTTCCATTCGCCTCGACGGTGACGCTCTTCCCTTCGTTGGCCTGAAACTCCATATAGATAACAACCTCTTTTGTATATTAGTTGTTCGTATTATACCACAGACGGAGGAGAACGCAAACAAAAAGACGAGGCCTATCGGGAAGAACATATATATAGTGGTAGTATGGAACGGGAATGGACATATCTAGTTGCGTAAAGAGGGGGTAAAAAATAACCCGGGAAAAATCAAAAAAAGTGTTGACACCGGGGCTATGTTTTGGTATATTAATTGAGCGCCTCACACGAGGACAGGCATTGAGAAGCAAGACTTTCCAGTTTTCAAGGCCCTGCGGCCTTCGAAAAAAGAAAAGAAAAAA